>SEEY01000049.1 GCA_004211235.1 Rubrivivax sp. | reverse complement strand
ATGTCGATGGCCCGCTGGATGGCGGCCGCATCGACCTTGCGCACCAGGCCCGAGTGCTGGAAGTCCACGCCGTCGACGATGCCGACCGGGCGGGCAGTCAGGAAGTTGCCGGAGACGACCCGCACCGTGGCGTTGGCCATCGGCGTGTTCGGCAGGCCCTGGCTGAAGGCCGCCTCGATCTCGAAGCGCAGCTGGCCGGCGGCCTCCTGGGCGCAGTCCAGCGCGACGGCGTCGGTGATGCGGCGGCCGTGGCTGTAGCGCGGCGTCTGGCCCTTGGCGAGGAGCTGTTCGTTGACCTGCGGCCGGAAGCCGTGGACCAGCACGATCTTGATGCCCATGGCGTGCAGGATGGACAGGTCCTGCACGAAGGCATTCAGCTTGCCGGCGGCGACCAGTTCGCCAGGCATGCCGACGACGAAGGTCTCGCCGCGGTAGGCGTGGATGTAGGGCGCCACGGCGCGGAACCAGGGCACGAAGGTGTGGGGAAAGACAAGGCCGCTCATGGGCGGGGATTCTCGGGCCATGCGGGACAATCCTTATCCAATGAATCCCGAAATCCCCGCGGGCCGGCTGCCACAGCCGGCTCTTTCCATTTCCTTTCCTGAATCGCTTCCCGTCAGCGCGCGGCGCGACGAGATCGCCAAGGCGCTTGCCCAGCACCAGGTCGTCATCGTCTGCGGCGAGACCGGCTCGGGCAAGACGACGCAGTTGCCCAAGATCGCGCTGGCGATGGGCCGCGGGCGCATCAACGGCGGCGGGCTGATCGGCCACACGCAGCCGCGGCGCATCGCCGCCAGCAGCGTCGCCAAGCGCATCGCCGAGGAGCTGAAGACTCCCCTCGGCGAGGTCGTCGGCTTCAAGGTGCGCTTCCAGGACCGGCTGTCCAAGGACGCATCGGTCAAGCTGATGACGGACGGCATCCTGCTGGCCGAGACGCAGAGCGACCCGCTGCTCAAGGCCTACGACACCATCATCATCGACGAGGCCCACGAGCGCAGCCTCAACATCGACTTCCTGCTCGGCTATCTGCGCGAGCTGCTGCCGCGCCGGCCGGACCTGAAGATCGTCGTCACGTCGGCCACCATCGACGCCGACCGCTTCGCCAACCACTTCGCGTCGAGCAAGGGCCCGGCGCCGGTACTGACCGTGTCGGGCCGGCTCTATCCGGTCGAGCAGCGCTACCGCCCGTTCGAGGAGAGCCGCGAGTACGACGTCAACAACGCCATCACCGACGCGGTGGACGAGCTGTGGCGCGAGGGCGCCGGCGACGTGCTGGTCTTCCTGCCCGGCGAGCGCGAGATCCGCGAGGCGGCCGAGGCGCTGCGCAAGCACCATCCGCCGGGCGTGGACGTGCTGCCGCTGTTCGCGCGCCTCTCGCCGGCCGAGCAGGACAAGGTGTTCGAGCCGCACGGCCAGCGCCGCATCGTGCTGGCCACCAACGTGGCCGAGACCTCGCTGACGGTGCCGGGCATCCGCTACGTCATCGACCCGGGCCTTGCGCGCGTGAAGCGCTACAGCTACCGCAACAAGGTCGAGCAGCTGTTGATCGAGCCGATCAGCCAGGCGGCAAGCAACCAGCGGGCTGGTCGTTGCGGGCGTGTCAGCAACGGCATCTGCATTCGCCTGTACAGCGAGAAGGAATTCAACGAGCGGCCGAAGTTCACGGACCCGGAAATCCTGCGGTCCAGCCTGGCCGGCGTGATCCTGCGAATGAAGGCGCTGCACCTCGGCGAGGTGGAGCGCTTCCCCTTCCTGGAGCCGCCCCGGCCGAAGGCGATTGCCGACGGCTACCAGCTGCTGGCCGAACTCGGCGCGACCGATGACGACAACGAGCTGACGCCGCTCGGCCGCGAGCTGTCGCGCCTGCCGCTGGACCCGCGGGTGGGCCGCATGATTCTTGAAGCCAAGAACCGCGAGGCGCTGACGGAAGTGCTGATCATCGCGTCGGCGCTGACGGGCCAGGACGTGCGCGACCGGCCGATGGAAGCCGCCCAGGCGGCCGACGAGAAGCACAAGAAGTTCGACGACGAGAAGAGCGAGTTCGTCGGCTACCTGAAGCTGTGGAAGTGGCTGGAAGAATCCAAGGGCGGTGGCAAGTCTGCTGGCCCCCAGGAGTCCGCGTCGCGGACTCCACCCCCCGAGGGGGCGCCGCCGGCTTGGGGCGGCCCGGCGCCGGCGCACAAGCTCAGCAACCGCCGCCACGAACAGTTGTTGCGCGAGAACTTCGTCAGCGTCCGCCGCGTGCGCGAGTGGCGCGACGTGCATTCGCAGCTGCACACCGTCGTGGCCGAACATGGCTGGCGGCTGAACCAGAGCCCGGCCACCTACGAGCAGATCCACCTGTCCATGCTGGCCGGCCTGCTCGGCAACATCGGCCAGAAGAGCGATGACGAGGACTGGTACCTCGGGGCGCGCGGCATCAAGTTCTACCGCCACCCGGGCGCGCATCTCAGCAAGAAGCCGGGCCGCTGGATCGTCGCCGCTGAGCTGGTCGACACCTCGCGGCTGTACGGACGCGGCATCGCCAACATCGAGCCGCAGTGGCTGCCGCCCATTGCCGGCCATTTGATCAAGACCCAGCTGCTGGAGCCGCACTGGGAGAAGAAGGCTGCCGAGGTGGTGGCGCTGGAGCGGGCGACGCTCTACGGCATCGTGCTCTACAGCAACAAGCGCGTGAACTTCGGGCGCGTCGACCCCAAGGGCGCGCGCGAGATCTTCATCCGCGAGGGCCTGGTCAACGACGACCTGCCGGACGAGCTGGTGCGACAGCTGCCCTTCCTCGCCCACAACCGCCGCCAGATCGCCAAGGTGGAGGCGCTGGAGCACAAGTCGCGCCGTCAGGACGTGCTGGTCGACGACGAGCTGATCTACGCCTACTACGACGACAAGCTGCCGGCGCATGTGTTCAGTGGCGCCACGCTGCTGAAGTGGTGGCGCGAAGCCAGCAAGGCCGATGACAAGCTGCTGCAGCTCAGCCAGGACGAGCTGATGCGCCACGAGGCGGCGGGCGTCACCAGCGAGGCCTTCCCCAAGGTCATCCGCCTGGGCGGCGTGGACTGCGCGGCGACCTATCTGCACGAGCCCGGCGACCCGCGCGACGGCCTGACCGTGACCGTGCCCATCTTTGCGCTCAACCAGGTCAGCGAGGAGCGCGCGGAGTGGCTGGTGCCTGGCATGCTCGCCGCCAAGGTGACGGCGCTGCTGAAGAGCCTGCACCAGAAGCCGCGCGCCCGCCTGACGCCGCTGCCGGAATTCGTCGCCGAGTTCATCGAGCTGCAGCCCTTCTGCCAGGGCGGCCTGGTGGACACGCTGCTGCGCGCCGTGAAGGACCGCAGCCAGATCGCCGTGCAGCGCAACGACTTCAAGCTGGAGCAATTGCCGCCGCATCTGTTCATGAACTTCCGCGTGGTGGACGAGCACGGCCGCCAGCTCGGCCAGGGCCGCCAGCTCGCCGCGCTGAAGGCAGAGCTGGGCGGGCAGGCTCGGTCGGCCTTCCAGGCGCTGGCCGCCTTGAAGCTGCCGGCGGCCGAGGCGCCCAGACCGCAGCCACCAGTCGAGGGGCGAGGCATACGCGCCGAGGTCGCCCGGCCGGCCGCGCCCACGCGCGACGCCAGCCAGGCCTACACGGACTGGACCTTCGGTGAACTGCCCGAGCTGCTCGAAGTGAAGAAGGGCGGCCAGACGCTGATCGGCTTCCCGGCGCTGATCGACAAGGGCGCGCATGTCGAGATCGAGGTCTTCGACGAGCCCGAGGTGGCCGCCGCCAAGCACCGCGCCGGCCTGCGCCGCCTGGTCGCGCTGCAGCTCAAGGAGCCGCTGAAGTTCCTGGAGAAGAACATTCCCGACCTGCAGCGCATGTCCGTGCTCTACATGGGCCTGGGCACGGCCGAGGACCTGCGCGACCAGGTCATCGCCGTGGCGCTGGACCGCGCCTTCCTGGCGGACCCGCTGCCGACCGACCCGATCAGCTTCAGGAAGCGCATCGAGGAAGGCCGCAGCCGCCTCAACCTGATCGCCCAGGAGGTGGCGCGCGCGGTGCACGCCGTGCTGCAGGAATTCGCCAACGCGTCCCGCAAGCTGAAGGATTCGCGCCCGGCCAAGGACGTCGGTGACGACATCACCGCGCAGTTGCAGCGCCTTGTGCCCAAGCGCTTCGCGCTGGACACGCCCTGGGCGCAGCTACAGCACCTGCCGCGCTACCTGAAGGCCATCACGACGCGGCTGGACAAGCTGCGCGCCGATCCGGCTCGCGACACCAAGCTGATGAGTGAGGTCAGGCCGCTGGAGCAGCGCTACACACGCCGCGTGGCCGAACTCAAGGGCGTGCGCGACGCGCGGCTGGACGACTTCCGCTGGCAGCTCGAGGAGCTGCGTGTCAGCCTGTTCGCGCAGGAGCTGCGCACGCCGCAGCCGGTGAGCGTCAAGAGACTCGACAAAGTCTGGGCTCAAGTGTCGGGCTGAGGCCAGACTTTGCAGCGCAGACTTACTTGCCGCAGGCAAGTTATGTCGCAGCTACAAGGTGTGGAGCCAGCTGACGGGCTGATCGCGCGCCGGCTGCCGTTCGTGAGCTGATGCACGGCGGCCGGGGTTTGCGGGAAGTGGCGGTGGAAATCCGTCGCATTTCGGCGCTTCTTTGGGCTTTGACCCGCTCGGCGTGGAGTCCAATGCGGCGATAACAAGTGTTACTGCCCCGCTCACGTCCGTCGTGTCTGAACCTGCCCCCGCCGCGCCACCGCTGAAAACCTTCGGACGCTTCGAGCTGCGTGCGCTGCTGTCCAAGAGCGCGCGCAGCCTCGTCTGGCGCGTCTTCGACGCACGCCATGGCCAGGAGCTGGTGCTGTGCATGCCGCGCGACAAGCCCAACAGCGGCGCGGCGCTGGAACACTGGCTGCGCATGGCCCAGGGCAGCGAGCGCGTCAAGCACCCCAACATCGCGCCGGTCTTCGAGATCGGCCAGGTCGAGAACTGGCCCTACGCCGCCTATGACCGGGCGCTCGGCGAGACGCTCGACGAGCGCCTGGCGCGCCAGACCGCGCCGCTGCCGCTCGATGCCGCGGGCTGGATCAGCCAGCTGCTGGAAGGCCTCGCCTTCGCTCACGAGGCCGGCCATGCCCACCGCGACCTGCAGACGTCCAGCCTCCTCATCGACGCCGGCGACAAGGTGCGCCTCATCGGCCTGGAAGTGGCGCAGGAAGTCTTCCCCGCCACGGTGGACTTCAACGCCGTGACCCGCCGCGCGGTGCGCGAGTCCGCCGAAGAGGATGTGCTCTGCGCGGGCCTGCTGCTCCACCGCATCCTCAGCGGCAAGCCGGTGCTGGAGGAGACCGACCTGCAGCATGTCGTCCAGCAGATGCAGCCCCTCGGCAGGGAAATGGTGCGCCTGGGCTGGGAAACGTCTCATCCCATCCCGGACCCGCTGCGGGCCATCTGCAACCGCGCCACCGACCGGCAGTTGCGCCAGCGCTACCACCTCGCCCGCAGCTTCCTGCGCGCCCTGGACGGCTGGCGGCAGGCCGCCGCCCACGACGACGGCGGCCCGGTCGTGCTGCTGCTCGACAAGCTGCAGCGCCAGGGCCATCTGCCGACGACGACGACCGGCATGCACCGCTTTACCGCCAGCTCGGGCCTGGAGGCCCAGCATGCGAGCGCCTTGTCCGACCTGGTGCTGAAGGACATGGCGCTCAGCCTGGAGCTGGTGCGCCGCGTCAACAACGCGCTCAGGCAGAGCGGCCACCAGGGCGAGACCATCCTGAACATGCAGCGCGCGATCCAGATGATCGGCCTGGACGGCCTGCAGCTGGCGGCCAATGCGCTCAAGCCCTGGCCGGGGCCGCTGGCGCCGGTGGCCGCCGAGATGCTGCGCCAGCTGATGGCCCGCGTCACGAAGGCGGCGCAGGTTGCGCAGGCCCTGCGGCCGGCCGGCTATGACGCCGAGGTCGTCCACCTCATCACCATCATGCAGAACCTCGGACGGCTGCTGCTGCAATATCACTTCCCCGACGACGCCCAGCAGATCCGCCAGCTGATGGTGCCGCCGGAGCCGACGGAAGACCAACCCCACCCGCCGGCCTTGAGTGAGCAGGCCGCCGCCTATGCCGTGCTGGGCTGCGATCTCGACGCGCTGGGCGCCGCCGTGGCCCGCCACTGGGGGCTGGGCGACGAGCTGCTGCAGATGATCCGCCGCCAGCCGCTGGACGCGCCGGTGCATCCGCCGCGCGGCGATGCCGACACGCTGCGCCTGACCTGCAGCTTCGCCAACGAGTTGATCGACGCGCTGGCCCTGCCCGAGGCGCGCCGCCGCCCTGGCATCGAGGCGGTCACACGCCGCTACGCCAAGCCGCTCGGTGTGGGCCTGCGCGACGTGATGGAGGCGCTCAACCCCGGCGCGCATCGTCCGGGCCAGCCCTCGCCGTCTGCCGCACCGGCCGCCGCTGCCGCCCCGGTGCCGAGCTCCTTGCGCAACCGCCTGGCGGGCCGCAGCAACTCCTGACCCTGCGCAGCCATGGCCGACGACCTGCCTCCCCAGCTCGGCCGCTTCCGGCTGTTGAGCCGCCTCGGCGAAGGCGCGCAGGCGACGGTCTGGCTGGCGCATGACCCGCTGCTGGACCGCGAGGTCGCCGTCAAGCTGCTCAAGGCCCAGGGCGTGGACGCCGGCGAGCCCGGCACCGTGGACGAATGGCTGCACGAGGCGCGCGCGGTCAGCCGGCTGACCCATCCGAACGTCGTGCCGGTCTTCGAGGCCGACACCCAGGGCGGGCGCTCCTACATGGTGTTCGAGTACGTCAGCGGCGGCACGCTCAGCCAGCGCCAGCGCGCCGGCCCGAAGCTGAGCGCTGCCGAGGCCGTCACGCTGATGCTCGGCGTGCTGGACGGGCTCACCGCCGCGCATGCCGCCGGCCTGGTGCACCGGGACCTCAAGCCCAGCAACATCCTCATCGACGCCCGCGGCCGTGCGCGCGTGATGGACTTCGGCATCGCCGCCCGCGTCTCGCCCGCAAGCCATGCGCCCAGCCGCATCGTCGGCACGCCGGGCTACATCTCGCCCGAGGCCGCCGCGGGCGCGCCGCCGCAGCCGCAGATGGACGTGTTCGCCGCCGCCGTCATGCTGGCCGAGATGCTGAGCGGCCAGCGGCTGAACCATGACAGCGACCCTTGGCGCGCCGTGCAGCGCGTGCAGACGACCGACCTCGTGCTGCCCTCGGGCCTCGCGCCTGACGTGGACGACCCGCTGCGTGCCATCGTGCAGCGCGGCCTGGCACGCGACCCCGCTGCACGCTGGGCGACCGCCACGCAGATGCACGACGCGCTGGCCGCCTGGCTGCGCCCCGCGGCCGACGCCGAAGCCGACGCGCAGGACGCGCCGGTGCTGGACTTCCTGCTGCGCCGCATGCGCCACAAGAGCGACTTCCCGGCGCTGTCCGACGCGGTCCAGCGCATCCAGCGCCTGACGCAGTCGGAGCACGAGAGCCTGGGCAGCCTGTCCAACGAGATCCTGAAGGACGTGGCGCTGACGCAGAAGCTGCTGCGCCTGGTCAACACCGCGGCCTACCGCCACACCAGTGGCGGCAAGGGCGGCGGCGGCATCAGCACCATTTCGCGGGCGGTCGCGCTGATCGGCTTTGCCGGCATCCGCAACCTGGCGCTCAGCCTGGTGCTGCTGGAGCGCATGGAGAACAAGGGCCACGCCCAGCGGCTGCGCGAGGACTTCCTGCGCTCGCTGATGGCCGCGTCCGTCGCGCGCGAGCTGTGCGTGACCGAGCGCGAGGCCGAGGAGGCCTTTCTCGGCGCGATGCTGCACCACCTCGGCCGCACGTTGACCGAGTTCTACTTTCCCGAGGAAGCCGAGGCCGTGCGCCGCCTCGTCGGCGCCGAAGACGGCGGTCTTGCGATCACCGAGGCCGCTGCCTCCACCCAGGTGCTGGGGATGAGCTACGAGGCGCTGGGCCTGGGCGTGGCGCGTCAGTGGGGCCTGCCCGAGACACTGCAGCGCGCCATGCGCCGGCCGGGCGGCGAAACGCCGCACAAGCTCATCGAAGAGGGCGCCGAGCGCCAGCGCTGGCTGGCGCGCGTTTCCAACGACATGGCCGACCTCATCCTGCACACGCCCCCGGAGCATGCGCACGGCAAGGTGAAGGCGCTGGCGCAGCGGCATGCGCGTGCCCTGGGCCTCCAGGCCGATGCCTTCGAGCGGGCGGCGGACACCGCCCGCCAGCGCCTGACGCAGATGACCGAGGCGCTGGACATGCGCCTGCCGCAGAACTCGAAAGCGCAGCGCCTGCTGGCACCGCTGACGCCGTCGCTGGACGATTCGCTCACGGCGCACGAACTGGCGCCGACGCAGGTGCTGGAGCGCACGGAAGTAAGGGGTGCGCCGCCGCAGGCCATCCCGCCCAGCGAACTGCTGGCCGCCGGCATCCAGGACATCACCGACGCGATGGTCGACAGCTTCCAGCTCAATGCGGTGCTGAGAATGATCCTGGAGACCATCTACCGCGCGCTCGGCGTGCGCCGCGTCATATTCTGCCTGCGCGACGCCCGTGGCCAGACGCTGACCGGCCGCCTCGGCGTCGGTGTGGACGTGGAACGCCTCGCGCCGCTGCTGCGCGTGGACATGACCGGCCAGCCGCCCGACCTGCTGGCCGCCGTCTGCCTGAAGGGTGCCGACACGCTGATCCAGGACGCCCGCGCCGCCAACATCGCGGCGCGCCTGCCTGCCTGGTTCAAGGGCGAGATGCACTCGCAGTGCTTCCTGCTGCTGCCGCTGATGCTCAAGGGCGCGCCGCTGGGGTTGATCTACGCCGATCACTCGCAGGCCGGCGGCATCCGGCTCGACGACAAGGAACTCTCCCTGCTGCGCACGCTGCGCAACCAGGCCGTGATGGCCTTCCGACAGGCCGCCGGCTGAGCCGCCAGATCCGGCGGGCGCTGACGGCGCGTAGGGCCCGTCCCACAGGCCGTGAGGCCGCGGGCTGACTGCGCACACGCTGTCCCGCTGACTGCTGTTGGGGTACCGCTGGCGAATACTCGTCTCGCAGCATCCCCCGTCGTGTCGGCGCGTTGCGCCGGACGATCAAAACACAACCAGGAGTCCCAGATGAATGCTCAACCCATGATGAGGAATGGACGGGCCGTCCTTGTGGCCTGTGCCGCCGCAGCACTGGCGGCCTGTGCATCGACACCGGAACCCAAGGCTCAGCTCGCAGTCGCGAATGCGTCGGTCGACAGCGCCACCGGCAACGCCGCCGAAGCGCCGGCCGAACTTGCCTCCGCACGCGACAAGCTGGCTCAAGCGAACGTGGCCGTGGCCCGCAAGGACTACGACGCGGCCCGCCGCCTGGCCGAAGAGGCTGCCGCCGACGCGGCTCTGGCGCAGGCCACGGCGCGCGGCGCCCGTTCCAGCCGCGCTCTTTCGGAAGTGCGCCAAAGCATCCAGCAGCTGCAGACGCAGCTCAACCGTTCCTGATTCGGAGACGACCGCCATGAAAAAGATCGCCCACCTGACTGCCCTGGCCGCAGCGGCCGCCCTGTTCGCAGGCTGTGCCAGCGCACCCACCGTCACGCCCGCGCTGCAGCAGGCACGCTCCACCGTGCGTAGCGCCGAGGCTGACCCGGCCGTGCTGAAGTACGCTTCGCTGGACGTCAAGAAGGCCGCCGACTCCCTGCGCCGCGCAGAGCAGTTGAGCGTCAACCGTGAGGCGCCGGCCGACATCGACTCCGCCGCCTACATCGCCTCCACCCAGGCGCGCACGGCGCAGGCACTGGCCAAGGCGGCCACCGATGAAGAGGCCATCAAGATGGCCGAGGCCGACCGTGAGCGGGCCCGTGCCGATGCCAACGCGCGCCGTGCCAGCACCGCGCAGGCTCAGGCTGCCAACGCGCAGATTGCAGCGGCCAATGCCAACGCCGACGCCAGCGCCGCCCGCCAGCAGGCCGCCACTGCCCAGGCGGATGCGGCCAGTGCCCAGGCGCAGGCGGCTGCGCTGCAGCAGGAGCTGTCCGAACTGCAGGCGAAGCAGACCGATCGCGGCATGCTGGTCACGCTCGGCGACGTGCTCTTCGAGTTCGGCCGTGCCGAGATCAAGCCGACCGCTCAATCGGCCATCGGCAAGCTCGCGAGCTACCTGAAGCAGCACCCGGACCGCCGCGTGCTCATCGAGGGTTTCACGGACAGTGTCGGCAGCGACTCGGCCAACATGACGCTGTCGCAGCGCCGCTCCCAGGCCGTGGCCGAGGCGCTGCGCGCCCAGGGCATCGACCCGACCCGCGTCGACACGCGCGGCTACGGCGAGGCGTACCCGGTGGCCAGCAACTCCAGCACGTCGGACCGCGCGCTGAACCGTCGAGTCGAGGTTTACATCTCGAACGACAACCAGCCCGTGCGCGCCCGCAGCTGAGCGCGCCCTTCAAAGGAGATCGCCATGAACGCCGCCCGAAGTCGTCCCCACCTCACCACCTGGCTCGGTGCCGCCCTGCTGGCACTGGGCACGGCCGCCCAGGCGGCGCCCTCGGGCGGACCTGCCGACCCGTTGCGTCTTCAGTACGAGCGTGAACGCGCGGACTGCCTGACCGGCAAGAGCAGCCAGCCGCGCAATGTCTGCCTGCGCGAAGCCAGCGCCGCCTACGCCCAGGCGCGCCAGGGCAAGCTGGTCTCGTCCGGCGACCGGTCCGATCATTGGGCTGCCAACGCGCTCAAGCGTTGCCAGGCGCAGCCCGCGCAAGACCGTGATCTGTGCGAGAAGCGGGTGCGTGAAGGTGAGGTGGTGGGCAGCGTTGAAGGCGGTGGCGAGCTGAAGTCGCTCACCGTGCGCTCCACCGACATCCCGAAATCGCCAGGCAGCTGAGCATGCGGGTGCGGCGTGGGCCCCATCCCCGCCTGCTGCGTTCGGCCTGCTTCCGCGAGGTGGCAGGCCGATTGCGTTCCTGCAGGCCGATTGACGGCGCCGGGACGTCTGGACGCCGGTCTTCCGTGGTCGCTGCGTTGCGCGCCTTGTTGGCGGCGGGCTTGGCGTTGATCGGCCTGGGCAGCCGGTCCGGCGAGGTCGCCAGGCGCGAAAGCAGAGCGTGAAGACCTGCGAACCCGCGAGAAGAGGAGAGCGGAGGAAGGGAGAGGGGAGGGTGACGAGCCTGACCCCGGCACTGGTTGCAACGCTTAGGGCTGCTTGGTTCCCCACCTGACCCGGTTGGGCGCGCTTCCATGCGGGGAGGCCCGTCGAGCGAGATTCTAACCGCTGCGGCTCAGCGATTCAGGGACTGGTCCATGGCCAGCGCCAGCAAAGCGAGGGCGGTGAGATAACCCAGCAGGTGCAGTCGCTGCCGGCTCATCGCCCAGTGGCCGCAGGCCATGTAGCCGAGCAGCGCCAGCAGCTTGATGCCGAGCCAGGCGTCGCGCACCGGGTGATAGCCGATGGCGCCCCAGAGGCTGAGGCCGGTGACGATCAGGCAGGCGTTGACGCCGAACACCATCACCAGCAGCCGCGCGTCCCGGGCGACTTCCTGCAGGCGAGGCGTGCCGAACTGGAACAACAGCCCGCGGGTGAAGAACAGCGCCACGCTGCACCAGGCCAGCAGCACATGCCACTGCACCATCTCCGTATAGAACCACGTCATGCAGCGCCTCGCGCGGCTGCCGATGCGCTTGCCGCTGACACGTGGCGTTAGCGCAGGGCGAGGTCGTCTTCGCTGAAGCGGATGCCCAGCGGCTCGATCAGCAACTGCTTCCCGCCGGCCTCGACCGTACCGGCCACCCAGGCGGCGATGCCGCAGTCGCGCGCCACCTGTGCGGTGCGCTCGGCGTCCTCCGCCTTCACGAAGATCGCGAAGCCCGCGCCCATGTTCAGCGTCGAGTAGGCCTCGCGGTCGTCCTGGCCGGCCTGCTGCTGGATGAATTCCAGGATCGCCGTCTTGGGCGGCACGCTGTGGATGCGGTAGGTCAATTGGCTGGGGTGGCGCAGCAGCTTGCGCCAGCCGTGGCCGGTGATGTTGGCGCAGTAGTGCGGCGCGATGCCGGCCTTCCACAGCGCCTCCGTCACCGGCGAGTAGAGCGCCGTCGGCGCCAGCAGCGCTTCGCCATAGCTCAGGCCCGGTTCGATCTCGGTCAGGTAGCCGTTCGGCAGCCGCTCGGCCAGCTTGCGCGCCAGGCTCAGGCCGTTGGCGTGGATACCGCTGGAGGCCAGCAGCACGATGGCGTCGCCAGCGCCCAGCTTGTCGCCGACGGATAGCCGTTCCTTCGGGTTGATGAGGCCGGTGCAGGAGGCGGCCAGGTCGATGCGGCCGTCCTCGACGATGCCGGCCAGCGCCGGCGTCTCGCCGCCGCCCCAGGCGACCTGGCAGGTGTCGCAGGCGGCCTTCCAGCCGGC
>SEEY01000048.1 GCA_004211235.1 Rubrivivax sp. | reverse complement strand
ACAAGACCCGCGATGCCGCCGACCAGCTCGCCAACACCAACTCGTCGCAGCTGCTGGCGCTGGAGCGGCTGCGCGACAAGCTCGGCGCCCGCACCATCGCCGTCGTCGGTGGCAACGGCCAGATCCTGCTGGAGAGCGGCGGCGACACCCGCCAGCTCACGCCCGACCGCCCCAGCGCTGCCATGCTGCGCCAGGCCCGCGGCGGCGCGGTCTCCAGCCAGCTCGAGGGCCTGGAAGATGAAGCCGCCGCGCTGCAGGGCGGCGCCCAGATCCGGGCGCTGGCGCTGCTGCCCAACACCGCGCTAAGGCTCGGTCTGGATGAGCGCTACCTGATGGTCATCCAGCGCGTGCCGGGCAGCGTGCTCAGCAACGCGTTGGCCGTGCAGACCGCCAACAACGAGTACCAGCAGCGGTCGCTGGAGCGCGGCGGCTTGCGGCGCATGTACCTGGGCACGCTGACGCTGGTGCTCATCCTCGCCGTGTTCGGCGCGCTGCTGCTGGCTGTCACGCTGGGCAACCAGCTCGCGCGGCCGTTGCTGATGCTGGCCGACGGCATGCGGTTGGTGGCGCAGGGCGACCTCTCCGTGCGCCCCGCGCTCGCCACGCGCGACGAACTGGGTGGCCTGACGCGCTCCTTTGCCGACATGACCGGCCAGCTCGCCGACGCACGCGCGCAGGTGTCGCGCACCGTCGTCGAGCTCGACGCCGCGCGCACCCATCTGCAGACCATCCTCGACAACCTGACCGCCGGGGTGCTGGTCTTCGATGTCGAGGGCCATCTCGAAACCGTCAACCCTGGCGCCACGCGCATCCTGCGCCTGCCGCTGTCCGCCTACATCGGCCGCCCGCTCGCCGATGTGAACGGCCTGGCGGAATTCGCCGCATCCTTGAGCCGCCGCTTCGAGCAGACGCTGGGCGCCGAGGGCGACATGGACCGCGAGCCTTGGCAGGAGGCCTTCGAGCTGCAGCTGCGTCCCAAGCAGGACCCGCTGACCCTGCTCGTGCGCGGCGCGCCGCTGCCCTACGGCGCCCGTCTCGTCGTTTTCGACGACATCTCCGAGGTCGTCTCCGCGCAGCGTTCGGCCGCCTGGAGCGAGGTCGCACGCCGCCTGGCGCACGAGATCAAGAACCCGCTGACGCCCATCCAGCTGTCCGCCGAGCGGATGCAGCACAAGCTGGAGGCCAAGCTGGAAGGCGCCGACCAGGCGATGCTGGTGCGATCTGTGGCCACCATCGTCAACCAGGTGCAGGCGATGAAGCAGCTCGTCAACGAGTTCCGCGACTACGCCCGCCTGCCGTCTGCGCAACTCAAGCCGCTGGACCTCAACGCGCTGATCCAGGAAGTGCTCAGCCTCTATGCCGAAGCGCAGGAGAAGTGCCACCTCATCGCCGACCTGGCGCCCGGCCTGCCCCTCATCAAGGGCGACGCCAGCCAGCTGCGCCAGGTCATCCACAACCTCGTGCAGAACGCGCTGGACGCGGTGCACGAGCGGGCCGACGGCCGCGTCGTCGTGCGCTCCTCGCTGTCGCGCACGGAAGCCGGCGCACCGCGCTCCGTGAGGCTGTACATCACCGACAACGGCCCCGGCTTTGCCGAGAAGGTGCTCAAGCGCGCCTTCGAACCGTATGTGACGACCAAGACCAAAGGCACGGGCCTGGGGCTGGCCGTCGTCAAGAAAATTGCCGATGAACACGGCGCGCGGATCGCCCTGCGCAACCAGCATCCCACGCCGGATGCGGGTTCTCCCCCTGACGATGGGAGCGAGCTTCCGGTGATAGGCGCGCAAGTTTCGCTATCATTTTCCAATCTTGTGCCCGTCACCGAGCCCGGTGCCGCAAGCGCCAAGACATGAGAAGCTGTGAAAGAACCCCACACGACCGCTCGTGCCAACGCAACGCCGCCATTCGGCGTTGCACCTGCTCGCGCAGCCCGCGCTGCGACTCTGCTTGGCGCCTTGACTGGCAACGCCGCAACGGCCCGATCGGCTGCGCGGCAAACATACACAGCTCCTGAGGATTCATGGCCACGATTCTTGTAGTCGACGACGAACTGGGCATTCGAGCCCTGTTGTCCGAGATCCTCAGCGACGAGGGACACACCATCGAGCTTGCCGAGAACGCCGCCCAGGCCCGGGCGGCGCGCGAACGCAAGCGCCCCGACCTGGTTCTGCTCGACATCTGGATGCCCGATGTCGATGGCGTGACCCTGCTCAAGGAATGGGGCGGCGCCGGCCTGCTGACGATGCCCGTCATCATGATGAGCGGCCACGGCACCATCGACACCGCCGTCGAGGCCACCAAGTTCGGGGCCATTGCCTTCCTCGAAAAGCCCATCACGCTGCAGAAGCTGCTGCGGGCCGTCGAGCAGGCGCTGGTGAAGACGGCCCCGCCGCGCCCCGCGCCTGCGGTCGCCGGCCTGCCGAGCTACTCGGTGCGGCCCGAGCCGATCAATCTCGCCCTGCCCGTCGCGCCCGCGCAGAGTCTCGGCGGCATGCCGCACCTGTCCGGTGGCGGCAGCGTCGGCAACAGCAGCAGCGGCGCCCTGGCGTCCGAGCAAAGTTTCGAGCTTGACCGACCGCTGCGCGAAGCGCGCGATGCCTTCGAGAAAAGCTACTTCGAATTCCACCTCGCCAAGGAAAACGGCTCCATGACCCGCGTCGCCGAGAAGACCGGCCTGGAGCGCACCCACCTCTACCGCAAGCTCAAGCAGCTGGGCGTCGACCTCAGCCGCAACAAGCGAGGACTGGGTTGACCGTGTGCTATAGTGGCGGACTTCGCTGACCGGCCGCCAGGCAGGCAGAACGAGAAGGCCAAGTAGCTCAGTTGGTAGAGCAGCGGATTGAAAATCCGCGTGTCGGTGGTTCGATTCCGCCCTTGGCCACCAAGACACCAAGCCCCTGATTCGTCACCGAGTCAGGGGCTTTTTGCTGGCCGCTTCTCTTGCCGCGATGGCCGACGACAGGCCGCGCCGGCTAGGCGTCAAACCACGGCTCGTTGGGCAGGTCGTCGAACACCTTGCGCAGCCCGGCGCTCCAGCCGTTGCGCAATGCCAGGAAGTAGGGGTCGTCGCGGCCGATGCGGTGCGGCGGCTTCATGGCCATGTCGAACTGGTTGGCGCGCAGCATCAGCATGTCGATGGGCAGGCCCACCGACAGGTTGGACTGGATGGTCGAGTCGAAGCTGACCAGCGTGCATTTGGCGGCCTCGTCGAGCGGCGTCGTGTCATAGCGGATGACGCGGTCGATGATGGGCTTGCCGTACTTGCTCTCGCCGATCTGGAAGTAGGGCGTGTCTTCCGTCGCCTCGATGAAGTTGCCTTGCGGGTAGATGTGGAAGAGGCGCGGGCCCTCGCCCTTGATCTGGCCGCCGAGCAGGAAGTTGGCGCCGAAGTCCACGCCGTGGTTGTTGGGGTCGCCGCTGTCGCGTCCGACCACTTCCTTCAGCGTGCGGCCCAGCAGCACGGCCGCATCGAACAGGCTGGGCACGCTGAGCAGGTGCTCGGTCTCGCCGTGCAGGCGCTGGTTCAGCAGCGACATGACGGACTGCGTCGTCGCCAGATTGCCCGCCGCCAGCAGCACGATCTCGCGCTGGTGCGGGATCTGGAACTGGTACATCTTGCGGAAGGTGGCGATGTGGTCGATGCCCGCGTTCGTGCGGGTATCGGAGGCGAACAGCAGGCCGGCGCGCAGGCGCATCGCGACGCAGTAGGTCATGGGGCAGGTTCTCGGCAGACGACCTGTCGATTATGGCCAGCGGCCCCGCCCCCGCTGTGTCAATGCGAATCGCGTTCGACGATGGAGCCGGAGCTGCCCACCAGCAGGTCCAGGTCGGCCCCAAGGTGCGCCTGCTGGACGTGGTCGACGTAGAGCTTCACATAACCGCGCGTGGCCACGGCGGCAGGCGGCAGCCAGGCGGCGCGGCGGCGGGCCAGCTCATCGTCGCTCACGAGCAGTTGCAGACGCCTTGCCGGCACGTCCAGCTCGATGAGGTCGCCGTCCTGCACCAGCGCCAGCGTGCCACCCGCCGCCGCCTCGGGCGCCACGTGCAGCACGACGGTGCCGTAGGCCGTGCCGCTCATGCGGCCGTCGGAGATGCGGACCATGTCCTGCACGCCCTGTTCGACCAGCTTGCGCGGCAGGTCGACGTTGCCCACTTCCGGCATGCCGGGATAGCCGCGCGGCCCCACGCCCTGCAGCACGATGACGCTGTCCGCGGTGATCGGCAGTGCCGGGTCGTCGATGCGGGCGTGGTAGTCCTCCATGCTGCTGAAGACGACGGCCGGGCCGCGATGCTGCAACAGTGCCGGCGTCGCGGCCGAGGGCTTGATGACGGCGCCCTGCTCGCACAGGTTGCCGCGCAGCACGGCGATGCCGGCGGCCGGCTGCAGCGGCTCGGTGAGCGGCCGGATGACGGTGGCGTCGTAGCAGGTCGCTGTGCGGTAGTTGTCGTCGAGCGTGCGGCCGTTCGCCGTCAGCACGTCGCGGTGCAGCAGATCGCCCAGCTCCTTCATGACCACGGACAGGCCGCCGGCATAGAAGAAGTCCTCCATCAGCCGCTCGCCCGAGGGCTTCAGGTTGACGAGCAGCGGCACCTGGCTGCCATGGCGGTCGAAGTCTTCCAGCGACAGCGGCACGCCGATACGGCCGGCGATCGCCAGCAGGTGCAGGATGAGGTTGGTGGATCCGCCCACCGCGGCGTTGACGACGATGGCGTTCTCGAACGCCTGGCGCGTCAGCACCTTGTCCATCGTCAGGTCCTCGTTGACCATCTCGACGATGCGCCGGCCGCTCAACTGGGCCATCAGCTTCTTGCGTGAGTCGGCCGCGGGAATGGACGCCATGCCGGGGAGCGTCATGCCGAGCGCTTCGGACATGACCGCCATCGTCGATGCCGTGCCCATGGTGTTGCAGTGGCCGGCACTGCGGGCGCCGCAGACCTCGGCTTCGGTCAGGTCATCCGCCGTGAACTCGCCGCTGTCGATCTTGGCCTTGACCTGCCAGTTGAACGTGCCCGAGCCGATCTCGCCGCCGCGGAACTTGCCGTTCAGCATCGGCCCGCCCGACACGACCAGCGCCGGCAGGCCGACGCTGCAGGCGCCCATCAGCAGCGATGGCGTCGTTTTGTCGCAGCCGGTCATCAGCACCACGCCGTCCAGCGGGTTGGCGCGCAGCGACTCCTCGACGTCCATGCTCGCCAGGTTGCGGAACAGCATGGTGGTCGGCTTCATGATGGTCTCGCCGAGCGACATCACCGGGAACTCCATCGGCACGCCGCCGGCTTCGAGGATGCCGCGTTTGACGTTCTCTGCCAGGTCACGCAGGTGGCCGTTGCAGGGCGTGAGTTCGCTCCAGGTGTTGCAGATGCCGATGACCGGCTTGCCGCCGAAATAGTCGTTCGGATAGCCCTGGTTGCGCAGCCAGGCGCGGTGCACGAAGCCCATCTTGTCGCGCCCGCCGAACCAGTCCTGGCTGCGCAGTTTCTTCTTGCCCGTCACGTCGTCCGCCACCGTCTTCTCCTTGTCAAGGACGCAAATGGTAGCGCTATCCAACAGCGACGGCCAGACGCTGGCCCTCGGCAGGGGGCAGGCAACCCAGCCCGAGCAGCGCGGCCTCCACGGCCTCGTCGAGCGGCGTGTGCGGCTCCCGGCCCAGCACGGCCAGCAGGTTTGCGTTGTCCATGCGCACCGGCTGCCGCCACAGGTAGCGCATCTCGCGCATCTCGCGGAATGCCACGACAAACGGGCTGGCCAGGTTGAGCAGCCACCAGGGCAGCGCGGCAATCCGCGGCGTGCGGCCGTGGCGGGCCGCGACGCGTTGGATGGCCTCGGCCATCTGGCGGCCGTTGGCATCCCAATGGCCGGCCATGTGGTAGCTGGCGAAGGCGGGCAGCGCGTGGCGCCTGTCGAGCAGTTCCACCATCGTGCGCGCCACATCGGGCAGGTAGGCCCATTGGTGGCCGACGCCTGGGGCAGACGGGTTGCTGATCGTCGTGACCGGCTTGCCCGGCTTGACGAGCCCCTGGGAGAACCAGTTGTTTCCCGGCCGTGGGCCGAAGAAGTCGCCGGCGCGAACGACGATGACACGCATGCCACCCTCACTGGCCGCCCGCAGCCGCGCTTCCATCTCGACGCGGATGGCCCCCTTGCGCGTGGCGGGGTGCTGCGGCGCGTCCTCGCGCAGGGGCGTGGCCAGGGCATCGGGGCCGAAGTTGTAGACCGTGCCGGGCAGCACCAGCGTGGCCTGCTGCGCCTTGGCCGCGGCGATGCTGTTGTCCAGCATCGGCAGCACGAGACGGTCCCAGTCGCGGTAGCCCGGCGGGTTCACGGCATGCACGATGACGCTGCAGCCCTGGGCGGCGGCGGCCACGTCGGCTGCATCGAGCGCATCACCGCGCCACCATTCGATGCCGTCGCGAGTTTCCTGGGCGCCGGGCTGGCCGCGCTTCAAGGCTTTCACGATCCAGCCGGCATCGCGCAGCTGGCGGGCCACCTCGCCGCCAATGCCGCCGCTCGCGCCGAGTACCAGTGCCGTCTTGATCCTGCTGTCCATCATTGCGCTCCAAAGTTGATGAGCTGCATTCTGGAAAGGGCAGCCCTCTTTGGGAATTGCTGAAGACATCGGTGCCGCTATACATTTCTGCATGGCCTCCACCTTGCCCTGGGAACTGCTGCACACACTCCTCGGCGTGCTGCGTGAGGGGTCGCTGTCCGGCGCGGCGCGCGTGCTCGACCTGACGCAGCCCACCGTCGGCCGGCACGTCGCCGCGCTGGAGGCGGCACTCGGCCAGGTGCTCTTCACGCGGTCTCCCACGGGCCTGTTGCCCACGGAAGCGGCACTGGCGCTGCGTGCCCATGCCGAGCAGATGGAGACGGCCGCGGCCGCCCTGCAGCGGGCGGCATCGAGGGGTGCCGAGCCGGCGGGCACGGTGCGCGTCACCGCCAGCGAGGTCATGGGCGTCGAAGTGCTGCCGCCTATCTTCGCGACGCTGCGTGAGCGCCATCCGGGCCTGGTGCTGGAGCTGGCGCTCGGCAGCCGCGTGCAGGATCTGCTGCGCCGTGAGGCCGACATCGCCGTGCGCATGACGCCGCCGGAGCAAGGGCAGCTGATCGCGCGTCGCGTCGGCAGCGTGCAACTGGGCCTGCATGCCCACCCGGCCTATCTCGACCGTTGCGGCCGGCCGGCTTCCTTCGCCGACATGAGCGGCCACACGCTCATCGGTTTCGACATGGTCACGCCCTTCATCCGCGCCGGCGCGCGGCGGCTGGGCAGCATCAGCCGCGACAGCTTCGCGCTGCGCTGCGATTCCGATCTGGCCCAGCTCGCGCTCATGCGCGCAGGCGCGGGCATCGGCATCTGCCAACTGGCGCTGGCGCGGCGCGAGCCAAGGCTCGAACCTGTGCTGCCCGGCCAGATCGACTGGCCGCTGGAGACCTGGGTCGCCATGCACGAGGACCTGCGCCAGAACGCGGCCTGCCGCGTCGTCTTCGACGCGCTGGTGGACGGCCTGACGCGCTACATCGGCGCCTGAACGCGCCTCATCCCGCCGCTGCGCTTCACTTGATCGGGTCGGTCGGCGGTCCGGACGCCGGGCCCGACGCTGGCGGGAAGGTCGGCGGCGTCGGTGTGGGCGACGAAGGCGCCGACGGCGGCTGCAGGGGCGGCGCCGCCGCGACGGCCGCCTCGGCGGAAGACAACGGCGTCTGATGCGGCTGGCAGGCCGTCAGCAGCGCCACAGCGGCCGGGAGCAGCAGGCGGAACGCGGCATGCATGGCGCTACCTCACTTCTTCGGCGCCGCGGCGAGCGCCTGCGCCATTTCGAGGTGGTGGCGCAGCCCCGGCAGCGTCTTCTCGGCCCAGGCCTTGACCTCGGGATCCTTGGCCTCGCGCGAGGCGTCCTGGAACAGCTTGATCGTGTCCTGGTGAGCCTTCACGCCGAAGGACTTGGCATAGCGGGCATCGAACTTGTCGTCGTCGCCGGCATCGATGAGCTTCAGCTCTGCCTTCTGCTTGACCGAGGGGCCGTCGGGCAGGGTCACGTTCTTTGATGCGGCGAGCGCCTTCAGCTCGTCTGCGACCTTGGTGTGGTCGCTGATCATCGAGTCGGCGAAGGCCTTCACGTCGGCGCTCTTACCCTTGCTCTGCGCGAGCTTGGCGGCCTCGATCTCGGCGGCGCCGGCATGGGCGGCCTGCTTCATGAAGGCAGCGTCGGAGCGTGCATGGGCCTGCGTCGCGAACACCGCGGTGGCCAGAAGCAGCGTGGCGCTGAGAAGTCTGTGGGAACGGCGCATGGGGAATCCTTTTCGACGGTGATGACCGCAGTGAATTTAGGCGTCGCGCTGGCCGCGCCCCGTCGGCATTCACCGAAGCTCGCGTAGGAGAACAGGCGGGGCGCCTTCCGACAGCGGTCCAACGTGCCCGCCGACACCTCGCAGCGGCCGGTCTGTCTAGCCTTGGGCGCATCATCCAGACCAGGAGTTCCCACATGAACGACCGCACGCTTTCGGCCGACGGCCACGCGCCCGATGAAGACCTGGCAGGCCAGGCCGCCGCCGACAAGATCAAGGATCTCGTCAGCAACGGCGACAGCTGCTTCTTCTGCACCGTCGGCATGAGCTCCCAGTTGCATGCGCGGCCGATGACCGTGATCGAGCTCGACGACGCTGGCCGGCTCTGGTTCTTCACGGAGGCCGACAGCCTCAAGAACGTCGAGCTCGACCGCGATCCGCGCGTGACCCTCTTCTTCAAGCAGGGCGACAACGGTGGCCACCTGAAGCTGGACGGCGAGGCCGCCGAGGTGACCGACCGCGACACCATCCATCGCCTGTGGACGCCCAAGCTGCGCGCCTGGTTCACCGAGGGCCCGGACGACCCGCGCATCAGCCTGCTGCGGGTGGATCCGGTGGGGGGGGAATACTGGGACAACCGCCACGGCACGGCGGTGGCCGGCATCCGGATGCTGTTCGGCGCGTTGACCGCCCAACGCACCGATGACGGCGTCCACGGGCACCTGCAGCCTTGATCGCTGGCTGACGCGGCAGCAGCGATGCGGCCATGTGCAGCGACGTGCAGCCGCGGCGCGCGCAAAAAAGGGTCTGCATCTGCAGACCCTTTTCCTTGAGTTGGTGCGCCCGGTTGGGATCGAACCAACAACCCCTGCCTTCGGAGGGCAGTACTCTATCCATTGAGCTACGGGCGCGAAGCCGCAGATTCTAACAGCGGGGTTCCCCGGGCCGGGGAGGCCTGTGGGCGGCTCCTATAATTCTGCGGTTTTTCGTGTCGCGCGCTGCGCGCCTCACGCCGACGAAAACGATGAGGATAGCCAAGAGGAATCCATGAGCGCCAGCCACGATCACAACCACGACGACGCCCACACCGGCCCCATCAAGACCCCCAAGCAACTCGCGTGGGCCGTGTTCCTTTCCTTCCTGGTGCCCATCGTCATCATCATCCTGCTTGCCAACTACGTGAGCACGTCGACCAAGCCGGCCGCCGGCACGGGCGCGCTCGAGGGGCAGGCCGTGGCCGAGCGCATTGCGCCGGTGGGCCATGTCGACGTGAAGGACGCCAGCGACGTCGCTTCGCTGGCAACCGGCGACAAGGTCTTCCAGGCCCAGTGCGTCACCTGCCACGGCAGCGGCGCGCTGGGAGCGCCCAAGCTGGGTGACACCGCGGCCTGGGGCCCGCGCCTGAAGAGCGGCATCGAGTCGCTCGTCAACTCCGCGCTCAAGGGCAAGGGCAACATGCCACCCCAGGGCGGAGGCGACTTCTCGGACTTCGAGATCCACCGCGCCGTCGTCTACCTGGCCAACCAGGGCGGTGGCAAGTTTGACGAGCCCAAGGCACCGGCCGCCGCCGCCTCTGCCGCGAACTGATCGCTCATCCGCGATGAAGAAGCCCGCCGCGAGCGGGCTTTCTCCTTTTCAGGGTTGAGGCCGGCGCTGGTAGTGATGCGTGGCCGCCAGCTTTGCGGCGATGCAGTCCTGCGGCGTCCAGCGTCGCGCTTCGACGGCTTCCGCGGCCAGCGCCATGTCCTGCGTGTGCACAAGGCCGAAGCCGAGGTCGGTGTCGAGGTAGAGATGCCCGGCTTCGTCCAGCCAGCAGGTGTCTGCGCGGGCCTCGCGGCCGGTGTGGCTGAGCACGCGGCCATCGGGCTGCAGCCGCCAGATCCAGGGCGTGCATTCCAGCTCGACGTAAACGCGCTGCGGGCCGTTCTGGAAGAACCATGCGCCGCGCTCGTCTGCGGCGTAGTTGCGGCCGATGAAGGCGAGCAGCTTGTCGTGGTCGATGCGGCTGCCCTTCACGCGCGGGAAGGGCCCCGCCTGCTGGATGCGCTCGTCGCGCATGTACCAATCGCCGCGCCCGTCCAGCGCCAGCCAGCCGTAGCAGTGCGGGACGTTGGGCCACTTCTTCAAAGCGGCCTGAACGATGTCGTCCATCGAGGGAGCCCTCAAGCTTGCTTGGAAAGCCAGTCGCAGACCTGCGCCGGCATCGTCAACAGATGGCCCGGCAGACGCCCGGCAGGGAAGCCGACATGGCCGCCGTGGCCCGGCTGCCAGAGTGTCACATAAGCGCCCACTTCAGCGGCATGGGGCAGGCTGTGCCCCGGCACGAAGGGGTCGTTGCGGGCGTTCAGCACCAGCGCTGGAATGCGGATGCGGTGCAGGTGGGGCTTGGCCGCAGCGCGGGTCCAGTAGTCGTCGGTGCCCTTGAAGCCGTGCAGCGGCGCGGTGAAGAGGTTGTCGAATTCGTAGATGGTCGATGCGCGCCTGAGCCGCTCGCCGTCGAACAGGCCCGGATGCTGCTGCAGCTTGCGCAGCGCCTTGGGAATCATCGTGCGCAGGAAGCGGCGTGCGTAGACCTGCTTGTTGAAGCCGCGGTCGATGGCGGCGCCGGCGGCGGCGAGGTCGATGGGCGAGCAGATGGAGCAGACCGCGCGCGCCATCTGCGCGGCCGTGGTGCCGGCCTCCTCGGCCCAGCGCATCAGCGCATTGCCGCCCAGCGACACGCCGGCAACGAGCAGCGGCCGGCCGTGGCGCTCACGCAGGCGCTGCAGGATCCAGCCGATCTCCTCGTAGTCGCCAGAGTGATACGCGCGCGGCCCGCGGTTCAGCTCGCCGGAGCAGCCGCGGAAGTGGGGCAGCGCCATCGCCCAGCCGCGTTCGCGGGCAGCGCTGGCGAAGGCGACGCTGGAATGGCTGCTGCGGTCGCCTTCGAGCCCGTGAAAGAGCACGAACAGCGGCGCATCGGCAGGCGCACCCGCGAGGAAGTCGACGTCGATGAAGTCGCCGTCCGGCGTGTCCCAGCGCTCGCGGGTCCAGGCGGGCGCCGGGCCGTCGTGCTGGCGGCTGAAGAGCGCAGGCCAGATGGTCTGTGCATGGCCGCCGGGCAGCCAGCGGGGGGCGCGGTACTGCATGGCGCGTCGACAGGCTCAGTGCAGCGTGCCGGAGTCCGTGGCCAGTTCCTGGACATCGCCCGCCCCGCCGGGGCTGGCATGGTGCAGCACCAGTCGCCAGCCGAAGGCCGTCTTCAGATAGACGTTCGTGGCGATGACCCAGGCCTGCTCGGGCGCGCCGGTGCGCTGCACGCGCTCGAGCACGTGGTGGATGGCGCAGTCGCCGCTGTGCAGTCGGCGCACGCGCTCCGGGTGGACGGTGACGGCGCCGCGCTCGAACACGGCGGCGAAGGCGGCGCGGATGGCCGGCAGCCCGACGGTACGCGGGCCGCCCGGGTGCACGCAGGCGACGTCTTCGTCATCGGCCCAGAGGGCCATGAGATGGTCGAGGTCGGCGTGCTGCAAGGCTTCGTAGAACTGGGCCTCGGTATCGTCGGGCGAGGCCAGCATGGCGGCCTGCTGGGCGGTGGAGCGGGACATGGTCAGGGCGGCCTAGTGGTGGTTGCCCACGACCTCGCCGGCCTTCAGCTTGTACGCCGTGCCGCAGTACGGGCACTGCCCCTGGCCACCGTGCGTCAGGTCGATGAAGACCTTGGGATGGTTGCTCCACAGCGCCATCTTGGGGTTGGGGCAGAAGACGGTGCCGTTGTCGTTGCAGTCGCTGGCGATGACTTCGACAGTGGCGGCGGGCGTGGTGTTGGTGCTCATGTTGTTCTCTCAGATGTCCGTGTCGCGGCGGCCGAAACTCGCGGGCCGAGCGCCGGGCCGCTCAAGCCTGCCCGCCCTGGCGATGTGCTTGCCGGCGTTCAGCCGGCGTAAGACCCGGCGAGGGGTCAAACCGAAGTCAGCCATTCTGCGTACTTGGGGTTGCGGCCATTGACGATGTCGAAGAAGGCCGACTGGATCTTCTCCGTGATGGGGCCGCGCGTGCCGGCGTAGGGGCCGTTGCCGATCTCGATGCGGTCCAGCTCGCGGA
>SEEY01000047.1 GCA_004211235.1 Rubrivivax sp. | reverse complement strand
CCGTCGGCCACTCCACGCTGCCCTACAAGACGCTGTTCCCCGACGCCGACGTCGATGCCCCAGACCTCGGCGTCGGGGAACAGCGTCTTGTAGGGCAGCGTGGAGTGGCCGACGGTGCAGCCCATGTCGAGGATGCGGCGCGGCTTGAAGCCGGGCAGCTTGCGCTTGACGTAGTTGCAGACCGAGCGGCCCATGTCGTCGTTCAGCGGGCCGGCGAAGCCCATGCCGTAGAGGTAGGCGCCGCGGTCGTAGAGGGCGGCCACGCTGATGTCGCCGGGGCTCAGCTCGCTGGCATAGCCGCCGGGCATGCAGTGGATGTCCAGCGCCCTCACGTAGCGGGGCGGCACGAAGTCGGCGTCGATGCGCAGCTTGGCGTCGGTCTTTGCAGACCAGGCCTTCGCGCCCTCGTTGAGCGCCGGCAGCTGGCGCTCGACCGAGTCGATGACCGAGTTCCACATCAGCTCCTGCGCGATGCGGTTGAGCGCGGCGTAGTGCTGGAAGTAGAGGTCGGGCTCCATCACCTTGCGGATCTCGCGGCGGTCCTGCGGCGCGCGGCCGTGTTCCTGCTCGAAGGCCTTGGCGGCGCGTTGCGAGAACACCGGCTGCAGGCCCGGCAGCAGGCCCTGCTGCACGAACTGCTTGAGGCTCTTGGCGAACTCCTGCCGGGACGCCTCGTCGTGGCTGGCGCGGGGCAGCAGCGGATGCTGGGCTTGCTGGAAGGTATTGAGCACGGGCAACTCCTTGGTCTCGAATGAATGTAGGACCGGCCCCAGCCGCCTGCGCGACGGGCTGTGCGGCTAGCCGCTAGATGAACAGGCCGTTCCTGTTCGGCCTTTGTCGACGCCTTCTTCCAGCGGTTGCATCGCTGCCTTCGGGGGCAGGGACCACCTCATCCTTCGGCCCAGTTCAGCACGGCCGGCGCGCCGGCGCGAGTCGGCCGCGTCGCCTGTTCATGGGGCGATCTTTCAGGGCCGCGCGCCGCTGTTCGCGAGGTGAATTGCCGGGGTGCCTCGCGTTGACCGCCCCGACCCGATCACCTAGCCTGCCGCCACTCGCCAGCTCTCCCTCTCCACCATGACCACCCTCTCTGCACCGCCCGCCGCGCTGCCCGCCGCCCCGGCCGACGACGTGAGCGAGTTCCGGCGCGACCATGCCTGGCGCGTCGTGCTGGCGGCCTGGATCGGCGTGGCCATGGGCCTGACGGCGCTGCCCTTCTACACGCTGGGCATCTTTGCCAAGCCGCTGGCCGCGGAGTTCGGCTGGTCGCGCTCGGTGATCCAGAGCGGTTTCACGTTCTCGATGCTGGGCGTGATCTGCAGCGCCTGGGTGGCCGGCTGGGCCATCGACCGCTTCGGCGTGCGGCGCGTGGCACTGGTCAGCCAGCTGGGCCTGGCCCTGGGCTTCGCCGGCCTGGCCGGGCAGACGGGCTCGCCGACGCTGTGGCAGGCCAACTGGTTTCTCTTTGCCGTGCTGGGCGTGGGCACTACGCCGCTGACATGGTCGCGCGGCATCGCCTCCTGGTTCGACAGGCGCCGCGGCCTGGCCCTGGGCATCGCCCTCAGCGGCACGGGCGTGACGGCGCTGGCCGCGCCGCCACTGGTGAACCTGATGGTCGCCGCGCACGGTTGGCGGGCCGGCTACCTGGCCATCGCGCTGGCCATCGTGCTCGTCGCGGTGCCGGCCGTCTGGCTGCTGTTCCGCGAGAAGCCGCGTGCCGCGCCCGCGGTCGCCAGCACGTCGCCCGAAGGCGAGGGCTTGACGCTGGGCCAGGCGTTGCGCACGCGGCACTTCTGGCTGCTCATCGTGGCCTTCTGGCTGATCTGCGCGGCGGTGGCGGGGCTGATTCCCAACCTCGTGCCGATGCTGACCGACAGCGGCCTGACGATGGCGCAGGCGGCCGGCTATGCCAGCCTGCTCGGCTTGAACGTGATGGCCGGGCGCCTGCTGGCGGGCTGGCTGCTGGACCGCTTCTGGGGCCCGGCCGTTGCCCTGGTGCTGCTGATGCCGCCCACGCTGGCCTGCCTGCTGCTGGCCGTGCCGCAGTGGCCGGGCGCGGCCGTGATGATGATCGGCCTGGCGGCGGGCGCGGAGTTCGACCTGATCGCCTACCTGTGCCTGCGTTATTTCGGCACGCGCAATTTCGGCCAGATCTATGCGTGGCAATGGGTCAACTTCTCGGTTTCGGCCGGCGCCGGGCCGATTGCCTTCGCGATGATCTACGACCGCAGCGGCAGCTACCACGATGCACTGTGGGTGGCCGCCGCCATGCTGGTGGCCGGGCCGCTGCTGCTGCTGGGCCTGGGCCGCTACCCGAAGACCTGGCACTGACCCTGCGCGCCTGAACCCGGCCCACACGGAATTGGGCACCGAGCGGCATCCGGCTGCAGGCGCGCCCGGCAATTCAAGGCGTGAACACGAAGGCCGACGACGCTTCCTGAAGCGCGGCTGCAGCCCTAGTCTGCCAGCCACAAACAGGCAGCCGGGGAGGCCCCTCACATGAAGTTCTCAACAGCGCGCCGGCGCGCGCCCGGCGGGCGTTGCGGCCCGGCCGGCCCCACGTGACGAAGGCGATTTCCGTCGCCGACCGTCTGGCCGGCTTTGTCTGCGAACAACGCCGGGCCGGCCTGCCGCAGGCCGTCCTGCATGACGCCAAGCGGCTGCTGCTGAACCAGCTGATGACGTCCGCCGCAGCCGCGTCGCAGCCCGCGGGCGCGGCACTGCTGCAGGCGGCCCGGGTGCCCGATGCCACCACAGGGCCGGCGCGGGTCTGGTGGACCCACGCGCTCGTGCCACCCGCGCAGGCAGCCGCCGTCAATGCCCGGCTTTGCGGCATGGTGGCGTTCGGCGACACCCACCTGCCCAGCCTCGGCCGGTTCACCGTCGGCATCGTGCCGATGCTGCTGGCGCAGGCCGACGCCGGTGGGCATGCGGGTCATGCGGGGCATGCGGGGCATGAGGTGCTGGAAGCCCTGGCGCTCGGGCTGGCGGTGGACGTCGCCTGCGCCGGCGCGGCGGAACTTGCACCGCTCGGCCTGGGTGCAGCCGTGGCGCGCTGCACCTTGCTGGGGCTGGACCGCACGGCTTTGGCCGCCAGTCTTGCGCGCCTCGGCGATGCAGCGCTGCTCGACGAAGCGTCCATCAGCGGCGGGCTGCCTGGCTTCGGCGAAAGCTGGCATCTACACGACATCGCCTTGCACTGCCGGCCGCTGCCGGTGCAGGCGCTGGCGCCGGTGGATGCGGTGCTGGCCTTGCGGTCGCAGGGCCTGCTGCGCGAGCCGCGCCTGATGCAGCTCGGGCTGTCGCCACAGGCGTGGCAGCTGCTGCAGACACAGCCGCCCTCGGCGGGCGACGACCTGTGCCGCGGCATGGCGGTGGCCTGGTTGCTGGGGCAGTTCTCGCTCGACGAGCAGGAGCCGGCCTGCCTGGACAGCGTCGCCGTCCGCAGCCTGGCCTCGCGCATCGCGCTGCTGCCGAGCGCGGAGCTCAGCGGCATCGAGGCCTGCAGCCTGATCCTGCAGTTCGCGGACGGCACCAGCGAGCGGGCCGACGTGGACGGCTTCCTGGGCAGCGCGGGCCATCCCCTGAGCGACTCGCAACTCAGCGAGCTGTTCCGCAATGCCGCGGACGACCTGGTGCTGCCCCGCCGAGCTGGCGAGATTCTTCACGCGCTCTGGGGTCTGGATCGGGCGGCCGACAGCCGGACGCTGACGGCGCTGCTGCGCCGCCCCTGAGCGGTCAGGCCATGGCGAGCTGGTGGCTGCCGGTGGCCTCGCTGGCCACGGCGGCGTCCGCGGCCATTGGGTGCTCGCCGGCCTCCAGCTGCGCCGTGATGTCGCGTGCGGCGGCCTGCATGTCTTCGACATAGCGGCGCACGGCCTCGGCCATCGGCAGGGCCGAGGCAAAGAACACCAGCGTCAGTGTGGCCACCACCTCGCCGTGCTCGAACACCGGCACCGCGACCGACGACGTCTTGCCGGGGAACTGCGAATGCGGGTTGCGCTCCCAGGTCGCATAGCCGTTGCTGCGGATGTTCTGCACCAGGCGCTCGGTCTTGAACATGTCCAGGAGCGGCGTGCGGCGCTCGTAGGCCTCCAGCCCCGCCAGCAGGCTCAGCCGCTCGTCGTCATTGAGATGAGCCAGGAAGGCGTGGCCCGAGGCGCATTCCAGCAGCGGCAGGCTGTAGCCCGGCGCGTAGTTGCAGAAGGTCAGCGAGCTGAGCGTGTGCGTGGAGTCGCGCACGATCATGCTGCGCCCGACATGCGTGGTCAGCGACACGGGCCATGCGTGCTTCTGCGTCAGCGCCACCATGCGGGGCCGCGCCATCTCGATGAGGCTGCCGCGGTCCGCATAGCCCAGTGCCAGCGACTGCACCAGCGCCGTGACGCGGTAGCGCTTGCTGCCGGCCTCGCACACCACCAGGCCCTCGTGCATCAGCGTCTGGATGATGCGGAACGTGGTGGGGTAGGGCAGGTCGACCGCCTTGGAGATCTCCATCACGGTCAGCCAGTCACCGCGGTTGATGGCCTGCAAGACCGCGATGCTGCGGCTGACGGATCGGATCGGAACGCTTCTTTCCATGGTGGCACCTTCAAGGTCGTGGGATCGTTGCGATGCGTGCAAGTGGGCCGCGAGGCCCGTGCCGCATGTGTGCAATGTGTCGCAAGCGGCATGCCGTGGGGGTTGTGGAAACTACGACGCGAGACGGCTGACCGCAATGCGGGCAGTGTCGAGATTTCGATTGAAAGTTGCGCTCCACTGCGCCCCGGCGGGCCTCTCCGCCCTGCGGAGACAGGCCGGTCCGGCGTGGCGGCGCAGGGGCGCGCGTCGGCACACTGGCCGCCCGCTCGTCACCGCCTCGGCGTCTCCTCGTGCAAGCCTTCTCCTTCCGAACCGTTCCACAGCTCGTGGTCGAGCGTGGCGCCAGTGCGCGCCTGGGCGAGTTGCTCGCCGCACGCTTCACCGTGGCTGCCACGCGGCGCGTCTGCGTCGTCACCGATGCCTTCCTTCACGCCAGCGGCCTGCTGCAGCCGGCGCTGGCCAGCCTGCAGGGGGCCGGCTTCGAGGTGCTGGTGATCGACGATGTGCAGGCCGACCCGCCCGAGCCGGTGGTGGCCGCGGTGACGGCACGGGCGCGCGACTTCGGCGCGCAGCTGGTGCTGGGGCTGGGCGGCGGTTCGTCGATGGACGTTGCCAAGCTGGTGGCGGTGCTGCTGGCCGGGTCGCAGCCGCTGGCCGACATGTACGGCGTGGACAAGGTGCAGGGCGAGCGCCTGCCGCTGGTGCAGGTGCCCACCACGGCCGGCACCGGCTCGGAGGTCACGGCGATCGCCATCGTCACCACCGGCGCGGCCTCGGGCCATGCCACCAAGAGCGGCATCGTCGCGCGCCAGCTCTATGCCGACATGGCGGTGCTCGATGCGACGCTGACGACCGGGCTGCCACCGGCCATCACGGCCGCCACCGGCATCGACGCGATGGTGCATGCCATCGAGGCCTTCACCAGCCGGCGGCTGAAGAACCCGCTCTCCGACGCCCTCGCGCTGCAGGCGCTGGACCTGCTGTCGCGCCACCTGTTGCGCGCCTGCCAGGACGGCGAGGATCTGGACGCGCGCGAGGCCATGTTGCTCGGCGCGCTGCTGGCCGGCCAGGCCTTCGCCAACGCGCCGGTCGCCGCGGTGCATGCGCTGGCCTACCCGCTCGGCGGGCGCTTTCACCTGCCGCACGGGCTGAGCAATGCGCTGGTGCTGGCGCCGGTGCTGCGCTTCAACGCCGCGACCGCGCCCGAGGGCTATGCCCGGCTGGCCGAGGCCCTGGTGCCGGGGCTCGGCGGTGACGTGGCGGCCAAGGCGCAGGCCTTCATCCGTCACCTCGAGGGGCTGATCGCCGCGACCGGCCTGCCGCTGCGGCTGCGCGACCACGGCATCACGGCCGACGCGCTGCCGCAGCTCGCCGCCGACGCGATGGGGCAGACGCGCCTGCTCATCAACAACCCGCGCGAGTTGAACGAAGCGGACGCGCTCGCCATCTACCGGACTGCCTTCTGATGCCCATGCCCGCTTCCCCGCTTTCCCTGCTGGCAGACGCCACGCTGCTCAGGACCGAGGCCTTCATCGACGGCCAGTGGCGCGAAACGCCGCAGCGCTTCGCAGTGCACGACCCGGCCACCGGCCTCGAACTGGCGCGCGTGGCCAACCTGGACGAGACGGATGCCGAAGCCGCCATCCAGGCCGCGCATCGCGCCTGGCCCGCCTGGCGCGACACGACGGTCAAGCAGCGGCACGCCATCCTGCTGCGCTGGTTCCAGCTGCTGATGGACCACCAGGAAGACCTGGCCCGCCTCATCACCGCCGAGCAGGGCAAGCCGCTGGCCGAGGCGCGCGGCGAGGTGGCCTACGGCGCCAGCTTCGTCGAGTGGTACGCGGAGCAAGCCAAGCGCATCAACGGCGAGACGCTGCCCCCCTACGACAACGGCCGCCGCCTGCTCGTGCTGCGCCAGCCCGTCGGCGTGTGCGCGGCCATCACGCCGTGGAACTTTCCGCTGGCGATGATCACGCGCAAGGTCGCACCGGCGCTGGCGGCGGGCTGCACGGTGGTGCTCAAGCCGGCCGAGCAGACGCCGCTCGTCGCGCTGGCCGTGGCCGCGCTGGCCGAACGTGCCGGTGTGCCGCCCGGCGTGTTGAACCTCGTGACGGCGGACAGCGCCAACAGCATCGCCATCGGCAAGCGCTTCTGTGCCAGCGACGTCGTGCGCCACATCAGCTTCACCGGCAGCACCGAGGTGGGCCGCCTGCTGATGGCGCAGAGCGCGCCAACGGTCAAGAAGCTGGCGCTGGAGCTGGGCGGCAATGCGCCCTTCATCGTCTTCGACGATGCCGACATCGACGCGGCAGTGGAGGGCGCCATCGCCAGCAAGTTCCGCAATGCCGGCCAGACCTGCGTCTGCGCCAACCGCATCTACGTGCAGGACGCGGTCTATGAGCGCTTCCTCGACAAGTTCGTCGCCCGCGTCTCGGCGCTCAAGGCCGGCAACGGCTTTGCGCCCGACAGCACACAGGGCCCGCTGATCGAGCCGGCCGCGCTGGAGAAGGTCGAGGCACATGTGAGCGATGCGCTGGCCCGCGGCGCCCGGCTGCTGACCGGCGGCCAGCGGCTTGCGGGGCAGTTCTTCGCGCCCACGGTGCTGGCCGATGCCACGGCCGACATGCTCTGTGCCCGCGAGGAGACCTTCGGCCCGCTCGCGCCCGTCTTCCGCTTCAGCACGGAGCGCGAGGCGGTCGAACTGGCCAACGCCACCGAGTTCGGCCTGGCCGCCTATTTCTACAGCGCCAGCCTCGGCCGCTGCTTCCGCGTGGCGGAGGCGCTGGAGTACGGCATGGTCGGCGTCAATGCCGGCGTCATCGCCACCGAGCATGTGCCCTTCGGCGGCGTCAAGCAGTCGGGCCTGGGCCGCGAGGGCTCGGCGCTGGGCATCGAGGAGTACCTGGAGGTCAAATACGTCTGTCTGAGTGGCATCGCCTGAGCGCCACGAACCCGGGAGACATCGATGTCCTTTCAAGAGCAATACCGCCAGAAGGTTCGTTCCGCCGCCGAGGCCGCCAGCGAAGTCAGGAACGACGACACCATCGTCGTGCCGACCGGCGTTGGCGAACCGCCTGTCCTGCTGGGCGCGCTGTCCGAGCGCCGCCGCGAACTGCGTGGCGTGCGCATCGCGCAGATCCTGCCCCTGGCGTCCTACGGCTACTTCGACCCCGAGACGGTCGACCACGTCCGGCACCTGGGTTATTTCCTGGGCGGCGCCTCGCGGCCCGGCGCGCAGCAGGGCTGGATCGAGACGCTGGCCTGCAACTTCTCGGAGTTGCCGCAGATGATCCGGCGCGGCATCACGCCGGCCGATGTCGTGTTCAGCATGGCGTCGCCGATGGACGAACACGGCTTCTTCGCCCTCTCGCTCGGCGCCGACTACACGATGGCCGCCGTCGAACGCGCCCGGGCCGTGGTCCTCGAGGTGAACCCGACCGTGCCGTTCGCGCATGGCAGCTGCCACGTGCACGTTTCCCAGGTCACCGCCATCGTCGAAAGCGATGCTCCGTTGCGTGAGGTCGGCCTGCCCGCCATCGGGCCGGTGCAGGAAGCGATTGGCGGCTACGTCGCAGAGATGATCGAGGATGGCTCCACGCTGCAGATCGGCTATGGCGGCATCCCGGACGCGGTGGTCATGCAGCTGCGGCACAAGCGCGACCTCGGCATCCACACGGAGATGATGGGCGACGGACTGCTCTCGCTCATCGAGCACGGGGCCGTCACCAACCGGCGCAAGAACTTCCAGCCCGGCAAGGCCATCGCCACCTTCGCCCTCGGCTCGGCGAAGCTGTACCGCTACATCCACCGCAATCCCGCCTTCGAACTGCATCCGGCGGACTTCACCAACGATCCCTTCATCGCCAGCCGCAACGACAAGCTCGTCTCCATCAACGCCACGCTGCAGATCGACCTGTTCGGCCAGTGCGGCTCGGAGTCGCTCGGCGCCACACCCTACTCGGGCACGGGAGGGCAGTCAGACTTCGTGCGTGCAGCGAACCGTTCGGTGGGCGGGCAGTCCTTCATCGTGCTGCCGTCGACGGCGAAGGACGGCCGGATCTCGCGCATCGTGCCCACGCTGGAGCCGGGCACCCTGGTCAGCACCAGCAAGAACGACGTCAACTACGTCGTGACGGAGTTCGGCGTCGCGCAGTTGCGCGGCAAGTCGATGCGAGAGCGTGCGCGCGCGCTCATCGCTATCGCCCACCCGGACTTCCGGGCGCAGCTGACGGAGCAGGCGGGTCGCCTGAAACTCGTCTAGCTGCCTGCTGCGGCTCATGGATGCGCAGAACAGGCGCGCAGCAGAGCGTAAAAGCGGCGCAAGCCCGTTGTGAGTTCAGTCCATAGGGCTCAGCAAGCCACCGATCACCCGCGTCTGGAGCCGCCGCAAAGCTTTGCGCGCGTCGAAATCGGCCGTCTCCGCCCCGTCTGGAGCGCATGGCCACGGACGATGTCGTGGCGCGCCCGCACATGACGCGGGTGAAGTAAGCCGCGAGACCACGGCTGGCGGCGCGGCGGCGCCGTGCGGCACTTCGCGCAGGCCGACTTGCCGCGCACGCGGCGCTCTAGGAACCCGATCGCGTGCGATAGCGCAGGACCTGTTGGTGCAAGCAACGGGCGCCCTGTATCGCTTGGAAACAGCGATGGCGTGCCGGTGCGTCCAGACTCACAGTTAGTCGTACTCGGCGGAATTGCTGCGGCGTTCCCGAGTCTCAGATGCCCAACCGGAGACACAACATGCCCAACGCGTCCAACTCCAAGCTGCGCGAAGTCAATGCCGATCTGAAACAAGACTTGTCGAACCCGATGCCCGTCGTGCGGGCCATCGATGTCGGTTTCGGTCTCGTCAAACTGAGTGTGCGCAAGGGCGCCGACCTCGGCTTCATGTATTTTCCGTCGATGGCGATCCCGGCCGACGCCAGCGCGGTGCGCACGCTGGGGACGCGCAGGCGCGACACTTTCGATGTGCCGGTGAACGACGCCAGCTACGAGGTGGGCCGCGACGTCGGCCTGGCGCAGGCGGGCGGCAGCTTCGGGCGCGACGTGACGGACGAGTTCTACCGCGGTGTCATCTACGAAGCCCTGACCAAAGGTGCGCTGCGTTACATGCTGGAAGCCGGCGACCCGGTGATCGATGTGCTGGTGCTCGGCTTGCCTGTCAACCAGTACAACGACAGCAAACGCCGCGACTACCTGCGCTCGCGCTACGAAGGTGACATCCCGGTCGGCGACAACAAGAGGATCAAGGTCAACAAGGTCCTGGTGCAGGCCCAGCCCATGGGAGGCTATGCCGCGCTGGACGCCCACCTGGACGAGCTCAACGAGGTCATCGCCAGAACACCGGGGGCACTCAAGCCGCTGGCCAGCGGTGAAGCCCTGGACGACCTGTCGGTGTTGATGATCGACCCCGGCGAGCACACGCTGGACTGGCTGCTGATCCAGCAGGGCAGCATCAATCCGCGCGCCAGCGGCGCGGCGTCGGACGCCGGGCGGCATCGCGTCGTGCGCTCGGTGCTCGACTCGCTGGTGGCCGAGGTCGGCCGGCCGCTGGGCCCGGCTGTCATGCCGCGCATCAACGATGCGCTGCGCAGCGGCAGCCCGGTCAAGCTGGCCGGCGTGGCCCACGACCTGCGGCCTTTCGAGCCGGTCATCATGACGGTGATCGAAGACTCGATCAACCGCATGATCGACGGCTTGCGCGACGCCCACGAAACCATCGATCTGATGGTGCTGGTGGGTGGCCACCCTGAGCGTTACCGCGACGTTCTCGTCAAGCGGTTTCCGGCGATACCGGTCTTCACCATGCCCGACCCCATGGCGGCCAATGTGCGGGGTTTCCAGATGATCGGCGAGGCGGTGTCGGAGGAACAAGCCGCCAGTGCCTGACTGGCGGGCAGGGCAGGGAACCATGGCCCTTCTTCACCTGCAGTTCGACGTCGACAGCGAGGTCCATCCCGAACTGCACGCGATGCTCTCGTCCATCGGCAGCACTCTGTCGCAGACGGAGCGGCTGCGCCAGTTGGCGGCAATGGGCCTGGTCTGGGAGCGCTTGCGCCTGCAGGCCTATGGCCGCATGGAAGTGCCGGACCCGGGCAGCGAACCGGCGGCCGCGCGCGAAGGCAGCGGCTCGTTGCCCCATCTTCCCGTGGCCGCGTCAGTGCGGGCTGTGCCGGGGGACGATGCCACGACGGACCGAAGCGCCGATCCTGTAGGCTTCGTCGATCTCAGCGATACGGTGGATCTGACGCATCTGGAGATTCCTGGCCCGGACGAGGCAGACCAGGGCAGATCCGTACACCACGTTGCCAGCCATGACGTCGTGAGTGCGGAATACATGGACAGGGCGGTGGAGAGCGCCGCGGCGCATTCACAGCGGCGGGGCGCCATGCCGGAGCTGCTGCCGCTGCACGAGATCCGCGGCGTCGTGCAAGAGCCGCCCCTCCTGACCGAGGTGATCGGTGCGGCCGAGCTAGCCGACACCAGCTCCGTTGTCGCGCTGGCAGACGAAGCCCAGTCCGGCGCGGGACACGCTGACCGCGGCGGCACGATGCCCGGCGGAGCCCAGATCCACGAACTGGCACCGGCCCGCAAAACGGCCACGCGCTCGCGCTTGATGCGCATGAAGGAAATGGGCCTGTTCAAGAACGAATGAGGGGCGATGTCGCATGCAGGACCGTTTCGCCGACGGGCCCCGCAAGGCGTTTCGTGCCCAGCTTGCCGCCATTGCCGATGAGGATGCCGCGGCCGGTTGAGGGCCGGTGAGCGGGCGCTGCGCTGGCGGCGGCGAACCGCCGCAGCTAGGTGCCCGCACGTCAATCGGCTGAGCGCGAGCCACTCATCGCTGACATAGGCCAGGGTACTGCTGCTGATCTCCCCCGTCAGTGACGTGAGCCGCCCGGGCAGTCGAGCGGCAGCAATGTGCCCAACGCAATGGGACGATCCTGAGGACCGCCCGGGCAACGTGGGCACGAAAAAAAGCCCTAGAGCGTTGATCTCAAGGGCTTTTTGGCGTTTCCAGGACGGTGTGGGACCGCCTGAAATGGTCGGGTGGTGGAGAGGAGGAGGCGTGGCCCTCATCCCCTCGTTCTCATAGAGAGATGCCCCGATTCTTGAGCCAGCGCCTACACAGTGCGCTTACACAGTTGGGACGGGCGGATTGTGGGAAGGCATAGCCGGAGCGTCAAGCGTTAGGAGGGGGTTTGATTAAAGGCACCGTCCAGCGTTCTCAAGGCGCGCGCCTTCATGTCTTCCAGGATTGCCATGAACTGTTGCTCGTTCGGCTCCAGATGTAGTTCGGCGCGCAGTGAGCAGACCAACCGAACCAGCACGGTTTGCACCGCCTCCATCTTTCCAGCGGTGGCCTCAAATGCGGCACGCCGGTCCGGCATCAATGACTGGTAGAGCGCCTGTCGGATGTCTTCAAGTCCAGAGACCCGCTCACTGGCGGTGTTCCAGGCATCTACGAGGCCGTTCATTGCCTCCGCAGACACCGCTTGCCCGTAAGACTCCGCGAACTGGGAATCAAGCGCCTTGAGCCGCCCCCGGGCAAACTCAATCCGTTCATCCTGTCGTCGTACGAGTGTCATGCCGTGGCGCACAGGGGTGGCGGCCTGCATCGCCGCGATGTACAGCTCGCTCATAAGGGTGGTCAGCTCGCGTGCCAGGGCCGCCCCTTCGACATCCGCGACCAACCAGACCTTCGCGTTGGCCTTCAGGAACACCTGCAAGGCGGCATCCTCGTCCTTCGGTGGTAGCGGGCGGTCTGGAAGGCCACCGATGTACGCGAGAAC
>SEEY01000046.1 GCA_004211235.1 Rubrivivax sp. | reverse complement strand
GCGCTGATCGGCATCGACCAGGAAGGCGGCGCCGTCGTGCGCGTGACCTTCCTGCCGCAGCCGCCATCCGCGATGGCGCTGGGCGCAGCGGGCGACGCGGACCGCGCCGAGGCCGTGGGCGCGGCGGTCGCACGCGGGCTCAAGTCTCTTGGCATCAACTGGAACTTCGCGCCGGTGCTGGACGTCAACAACAACCCGGCCAACCCGGTCATCGGCGAGCGCAGCTTTTCCAACGACCCGGTCGAGGTCAGCCGCCTCGCAGCTGCGTGGATGCGCGGCTCGCTGCGCGAAGGCGTGGCCTGCTGCGTGAAGCACTTCCCCGGCCATGGCGACACGCATGTCGACTCGCACCACGCGCTGCCCACCGTCGACAAGAGCCGCGCGGAGCTGAACGCGCTGGAGCTGGCACCGTTCAAGGCGCTGGCGTCCCAGGCGCCGGCCATGATGACCGCCCACATCGTCTATCCGCAAATCGACCCCGACCGGCCGGCCACGCTGTCGCCGCAGCTGCTCAAGGGCATCCTTCGTGATGACTGGGGCTACGACGGCGTCGTCATCACCGACGCGCTGATGATGAAGGCCGTGGCCGAGCGCTTCGGCTATGCCAGGAGTGCCGTCATGGCCATCGAGGCGGGCGCCGACATGGTGCTGGCGCAAGGCTCGCTGGACGAGCAGCTGGTGGCGATCAACGCGCTGCGCGACGCCTTCGCCAGCAGCCGTCTCACCGCCGCACAGGGCGAGACGGCCAACCGCCGCCTTGACACGCTGGCAGCCGCCTATCCGGCCCGCGTCGGCGACGACAGCGCAGACCGGGACGCCGATCACATGCTCATGGCCGAGGCCTGGGCCGCCGGCCTCACCGCGCTGCGCGGTGCCCGGCCGCCGGCGCTGCACGCGCCCATCCGCGTCATCGTGCAGGGCGATGTGCCGACCGACATGGTCTCCGAGGCCGGGCCCACCGGCCGCCAGGCCGTGGCCCTGTTCGAAGGCTTCAACGACGCCAAGGTACAGATGGTCGACGACATCGCGCAGCTCGACTGGACGCGCGTGCCGAAAGACGGACGCGTCAACATCCTCGTGTCCACGCGACGGGCGCGTTATGGCCTGGCCGCGTCGGAGTGGCAGCCGGACCTGCATCTGTCGCTGTGGAACCCCTACCAGGCCCTGGACGTGGCGGGCCCGACGGTGCTGACCTGGGGCTTCGCGCCGGGCGCCCTCGCGGGTCTGAAAGCCTGGCTGGAAGGTCGCGCCGAAGCGACCGGCCGTGCGCCGCAAGGGCTGCAGTGATGGAGCAGGTCAAGACACCGATGCGGTGGATCCCCACCCTGTACTTCGTGCAGGGCATGCAGTTCTTCGTCGTCATGCTGATCGCCGGCCTGATGTTCAAGAACCTCGGCGTGGCCAACGACCAGATCGCGCGCTGGACGGCGGTGCTGGGCGCGGCCTGGGCCATCAAGCCGCTGTGGAGCCCGTTCCTGGAGCTGGCGCGCAGCAAGAAGCTGATCGTCGTGGTGGCGCAGTACGTGGGCGCCATCGGCCTGGGCCTGATGGCGCTTGCGCTGCATCTGCCGCACTGGTTCGGCGCCGCCATCGTCGTGCTGTTCCTGATCGCCTACGCGTCGGCCACGCATGACATTGCCTGCGACGGCCTCTACATGGCCGCGCTGGACAGCAAGCGTCAGGCCGCCTACGCGGGCTGGCAGGGCGCGTTCTTCAACGGCGCGCGCTTCTTCATCACCGGCGTCATCCTGAAGCTCGCGGGCCATCTGGAAGGCACGATGGGCGCGGTCAATGCCTGGTCCACGGTCTTCGTCGCACTCGCCGGACTGGTGGCCGTGCTGGCCACCTACAACGCCCGCTTCCTTCCCGGCACCTTGAGCACCGAGCACAGCGAGTTGACGGCCTCGGGTGTCGCGGCGCTGTTGAAGGAGGTCGTCATCGACTTCTTCAAGAAGCCCGGCATCTGGCTGGCCGTGCTCTTCATCATCATGTTCCGCCTCGCCGAAGGCCAGGTGCAGACCATCGGCCCGCTGTTCCTGCTCGAAGCGCGCGACAAGGGTGGCCTGGGGCTGACGACAGGGCAGGTGGCCGACGTCTACGGCTGGGTCGGCACCGGCGCATTCCTCGTCGGCTCCGTGCTGGGCGGCTACCTGACCAGCGCCCTGGGCCTGAAGCGCGCGATGCCGCTGCTGCTGATCGCGATGATGGTGCCGAACGCCACTTTCTACTACCTCGCCACCGCACTGCCGCCGGACATGCTGCACATCGGCGCGGCCGTCGGCATCGAGATGCTGGGCTACGGTTTCGGCTTCGTCGGCATGATCCTGTACATCATGCAGGCCGTGGCTCCGGGCCGCTACCAGACGGCCCACTATGCGCTCGGTTCGGGCGTCATGCAGCTCGGCTTCATCTTCGCCAAGTTCATCAGCGGCGACATCCAGGTGTCGGTCGGCTACCAGCACTTCTTCGCCTGGACCATTGCCTGCGGCGTGCTGCCGCTGCTGCTGCTGCTGTGGGTGCCGATGCCGCGTGCCAGCGCGCCCGCCGAGGCGGTGCCGGCATGAGGGCCGCCTGGCTGCTTCTCGCTGCCGCGCCGGCCTTCGCGGCACCGGCCAGTGGCGAGTTCTTCGACGACTTCCTGCAGAAGGACACGGACGCGCTGCGCGCCAGCGGCTGGATCCTTCGCGACGGCACCGGCCACCCGGGCCTGGCCGGCTCGCGCTTTTCACCGATCCAGCTCACGCTCGATGGCGGCCTGCTCAAGCTCAAGCTGACGACCGACGGCACGCCCGCCAACACGACGCTGGCCCAGCTCTGCGCGGCCCGCAAGTTCCTGATTGGCACGACGACGGCGCGCGTGCGCCTGCGCGACACGCCGGGCTCGCGCGACCCCATCATCCAGAGCTTCTTCCTGGCCGGCCCGCTGAAGCACGACTACGACCCCGACTTCAGCGAGGTCGACTTCGAGTACCTGCCCCACGGCGGCTGGGGCGAGCCCGAGACGCGCCTCTACGGCGTCAGCTGGCACACGGTGCGCATCGAGCCTTGGCAGTCCTTCAACCAGGCGTCCATCCTGCAAGGCAGCTTCGATGGCTGGCAGATGCTGACCGTGCAGGTGGAGGCCACGCGCACCCGTCACTACGTGAACGGCAAGCTGATCGGCGAGCACACCGGTCGGAACGTGCCGAGCCAGCCGATGGCGATCAGCTTCAACCACTGGATCTCCGCCGGCGCCGTCGAGGGCATGCCACGCGACTACAGCTTCGAGGTCGACTGGGTGCTGCATGTGGCCGGCAAGACGCTCACGCCCGCCGCCATGCAAATCCGCGCACAGCAACTGCAGCTTCACGGCAAGTCGCGCATCGACACCGTGCCCGACGCGGGCCTCACCAGCGAATGCAATCTATGAAAAAGACCTGGCTCGCCGCGCTGTCCGCCCTTTGCGTCCTTTTTGCGGCGACGGCGCAGGCGCAGACCCGACCCGCGCCGGTGGTCGGCAGCTACATCCTGGCCGAGCGCGGCGTTCAAGCGGTCGAGCAGCTCAAGCCCGGCCGCGTCACGCACCTGCTCTACGCCTTCCTGCTCGTCTGCGGCGACGGCCAGCGCAAGGAAGAAGCAACGGCCTGCGCTGGCAAGCCGAACTTCAGCATCGCGCCGCATGCCGACCAGGACGTCTTCTCCTCGGCCTTCCAGCGCCTCAAGCAGCGCGACCCCAAGTTGCAGGTGCTGGCCTCGGTTGGCGGCTGGGGCGGCTCGGACCCGTTCTTCCACCTCGCCGCCACCGCGGAGGGCCGCGCCGCGTTCGTCAGGCATTCGACCGACTGGCTGCGCGCCCACCCCGGCTTCGACGGCCTGGACATCGACTGGGAGCACCCCGGCAACAACGGCGCGTCCAACGGCGTGCAACTTGGCAGCCCGGCCGACGGCGAGAATTTCGTGCTGTTGCTGCGGGACCTGCGCGCGGGCCTGGACGCGCTGGGACGCGAGGCTGACCGGCGTTACGCTCTGACCGTGGCCATCAACACCTCCAGGGAACAGCTCGCGCGCATGCCGATGGGCCGCGCTGCGGCGTCGCTGGACCTCGTCTTCATGATGACTTACGACTTTGCCGGCCCCTGGACGAAGACCGCCGCCAACCATGCAGCGCTGCGCAGTGCCAGGCCGGGCGACGACAACAGCCTGGAGGCGCAGGCCGCCAGCCTGAAGGCCGAAGGCGTGCCGCCGGCCAAGATGGTGGCGGGCGTCGCCATGTACGGTCGCGGCTTCGAAGGCGTGAAGGCGGACGGCACGTATGCCAGGCCCTGGCCCAACGCCGATGGCTCGGTCGCCTTCAAGGACATCGCCGCGCTGCGGGCCCAGGGCATGAAACCGCGCTTCGACCGCGCCACCCAGTCGTGGGCCATGGTGGGCGGCGGCAGGTTTGTTGGCTATGACGACCCGAGCAGCGTGCGCGCCAAGGTCGTGTTCGCGAAGATGAACGGCCTGGCCGGCGTGTTCGCCTGGGAGCTGAGCCAGGACGACGGCCGGCTGCTGGACGCGATGAATCTGATGCACAAGCCGTGAACAGCAACCGGCGGATCGCCTCGGTGGACGCCCTGCGCGGCCTGACCGTGGCCGCCATGCTGCTCGTCAACCATCCGGGCGACTGGGGCCATGTCTACGCGCCGCTGCTGCACGCCACCTGGCATGGCTGCACGCCGACGGACCTGATCTTCCCGTTCTTCCTGTTCATCGTCGGCGTGTCCACGGCGCTGGCCATCGGGCCACGCATCAGCACCAGCGCCGCACCGGGCCCGCTGCGTGCCGCCGTGCTGGCGCGCGGCCTGCGCATCATTGCGTTAGGGCTGGCGCTGAACGCGCTGGCCTGGTGGCTGCTCAACAAGCCGGAATTCCGCATCCCCGGCGTGCTGCAGCGCATCGGCATCTGCTTCATCGTCGTGGGCCTGGTCGCCATTCATCTGCGGTCGCGCGGCCAGTGGGTGCTGCTCGTGCTGCTGCTGGCCGGCTACGGCGCGCTGCTGCAGGCCAGCCATCACTGGGGATTCGGGCTGGACAAGCTCGGCAGCCTGGAACAGCGCATCGACACCATGGTGCTCGGCCGCTTCGCCTACGAATGGAATGCGGCCACCGGCATCGCTTTCGACCCCGAGGGCCTGCTCTCCACGCTGGGTGCGCTGGCGACCAGCGTGTTCGGCCTGCTCTGCGGGGACCTGCTGCGGCGCGAGCAGCCGCGGGCGCTGCTGTTGACGGGCATCGCTGCCGCGCTGGTCGGCTGGTGGTGGTCGGGCTGGCTGCCGCTGAACAAGTCGCTGTGGACGCCGACCTTCGTGCTGTGGACCGGTGGACTTGCCGCCGCGGCGCTGGCCGCCGCGCATGCGTGGATCGACCGCCGTGGCCACCATGCGCTGGGCCGCGCCTTCGGGCTGAACGCCATCACCGCCTTTGCCGGCGCCTGGGTGTGCAGCGTATTGCTGGCGGCGAGCGGCTGGATGGGGCCGCTCTACGCCACGGCGTTCGGGCCGGTCGGCGCGGCATTCGGCCCGCAGGCCCAGTCCCTGGCTTTTGCCGCAGCCTTCGTCGCCGTGTGGGCCGTCATCGTCTGGGTGCTCGACCAGTGCGGCTGGTACTGGAAGATCTGATGGCGGCGTTCGCCGTGGGGAACTGTCCGTGCAGCCGATGAAGGCGCTGACCAGCCGCACGCGCGAGCGCTTCGAGCGCGAGGTGCTGGCGGGTTACGAGCCGGTCGTGCTGCGCGGCGTGGCGGCGCAGTGGCCGCTCGTGGCGCAGGGCAGGGCGGGCCTTGAGCCTTGCCTGCAATACCTGATGGGCTTCGACGGCGGCCAGGCGGTCGACGCCATCCTGGCCAGGCCCGATGCCACCCGCGCATTCACCTACCGGCCTGCCCTCGACGGTTTCAACTTCACGCGCGACAAGCGGCCGTATGCGGCGTTGTTCGAGCAGCTCTGGCGCTACAGCCATTTCCCGGAGCCGCCCGCGCTGGCCGCACAGAGCGCGCTCGTTTCGGAGGCACTGCCGGGCCTGGAGCGGGCCAATGCGATGCCGCTGCTCGATGCGTCGATCGCGCCGCGCATCTGGATCGGCAACCGCGCGACGGTGCCGGCGCACTTCGATGACTCCCACAACCTCGCCTGCGTGGCGGCCGGCCGTCGCCGCTTCACGCTGCTGCCGCCGCAGTGCGCGCCGCTGCTCTACCTCGGCCCGCCGGACTACGCGCCCACGCCGGCGCCGATGTCCGTCGTGCCCGACCTGCACCAGGCCGACGCGGCGCGCTTTCCGCTCGTGCGCGAGGCGCTGCAGCAGGCCGTCGTGGCCGAGCTGGAACCGGGCGACGCGATCTACATCCCGCCGCTGTGGTTCCATCAGGTCGAGGCGCTGGCGCCGCACCTCAACATCCTGATGAACTACTGGTGGCGGCCGCTGGCGGCGCCGCAGCGGCCCGACGACCTGCACCTGGCGGCAATGCGGCTGGCCATGCTGGCGTTGCGCCATCTGCCTGACGGCGAGCGCGAAGGCTGGCGCGCGCTGTTCGGGCATTACGTGTTCGGCGCAAGGGGTGAGGCGCTGGCGCACATTCCCGAAGGGCAGCGCCACCTCTTCGGCGAGGTGGATGCCACGCGGGATGCCGAGATCCGCAAGGACCTGTTGGATCGGCTCAAGCCCTGAGCCGGTGGCCGCGGCCCGTCACCACAGATAGAGCTGCAGGCTCTTATCGCTGACACGCGCCGGGATGTTCGAGAGCAGCTCGCGGTGGTCCGGAAAGTTCAGCGCGCTGCGCTCGACGAAGTCGTCCACGCTCTCCAACCGGTGCCGCGCCTGATGCTCGGTCGGCGGCTGCAGGTCCTGGACATCCGGAAAGATGCCCATGCCGGCCAGCAGTGCGTACCAGGACACGGTGGGGTAGCCCTGGCCGAAGCGCCCTGCGTTGAGCCCGGCGACCAGCGGCTTGCGCGACATCCAGGTCATCAGCACGCCCTGCAGCGAGTCCGACAGATGCATGTTGTCGGCGTTCTCGCGCCAGTAGTCGGTGTCGGTGCGCGAGTTGGTCTTGTAGTGCGCCACGATGTAGTCGCGCGTGTTCTCGAAGCGCGTGTGCATCGCCTCGTTGAAGGCGCTCTGCGAGGCGGGGCCGAGGTCGCCCTTCTCCAGCACTTCAACCAGCATCGCGGCCGTGCGCTGCACGAAGAGCAGCGCGGTCGCTTCCAGCGGCTCGATGAAGCCCTGGGACAGGCCGATGGCCACGCAGTTGCGGTTCCAGACCTTGGCCATGCAGCCCACACGCATCTTCAGATGCCGGGCCGGCACATCGGCATCCAGCAGGCCGAGGTGGGTGCGCAGTTCCGTCTCCGCCTGGTCCGCCGAGCAGTGCGCGCTGCTGTAGACGTAGCCGTTGCCATGGCGGTTGGTGAGCGGGATCTTCCAGGCCCAGCCGTGGCGCAGCGCAGTGGAGACGGTCTGTGAGGCGATGGGGCCGTCCAGCGGCGTCGGCATCGCTATTGCGGAGTCGTTGAAGAGGTTCTCGGCGTAGGGGATGAACGGCGTCTGCAGCGCCTGGCCGATCAGCAGCGACGCGAAGCCGGTGCAGTCGACGAAGAGGTCAGCGGCCAGCGTGTCGCCGTCGTCTAGCTGGAGATGGCCGATGTCGCCGCGTTCGTCGAGCCGCACCTCGCTCACGTGCCGCTGCAAGTGCCGTACGCCCCGGGCCACCGCCCTGGCGGCAAGGAACTGGCCCAGCAGGGTGGCATCGAAGTGATAGCCATACCAGACGTCGAAGGGAAAGTTGGCGTGGGCGCGCGGCCCGCGGCCCTGACGCGCCAGCGCGGCGGCCACGAAGAAGCGGTCCGGGTGGGCGTGCACATCGGCGCCGCCCAGCCGCTCGTGCACGTTGTCGACGAACTGATGCATGGTCAGGTTGTCCAGCATCGACGCGAACGGGTGGAAGTAGCGCTCGAAGCCCGGGTTGGTGGACCAATTCTCGAAGCTGATGCCGCTCTTGTACGTGGCGTTGCAGGCCGGCATCCACTCCGACTCCTCGATGCCCAGGCCCTCGAAGAAGCCGCGCAGCCAGGGCGTCGAACCCTCGCCGACGCCGATGATGCCGACCTGGGGCGACTCGAGCACCGTCACTTTCAAACGCGGGCCGTAGGCGGACGTCGCCAGCATCAGCGCCGTCATCCAGCCCGCCGTGCCACCCCCCACGACGCAGACGTGCTTCACCGGCGGCGGCGCCTCCGTGGAGCCCACCGCAGCGCGCGGCGTCATGTGCTGGTTGAAGATGGTGGCGGTGTCGGTCATGCAGATGCGGAATGAAGAAAGGGGAACGTGTTGCCACGCTCCCCTTCGATTTTGCGGACCTGTGGGGCCCGCCGGAACCCGAGGGTTCCAGCAGGCCGGCAGGCCTCAGAACTTGACGCGCGCGGTCAGGTAGAACTGGCGGCCGTTCTTGTAGATGCCGCGCGGCTGGACTTCCGAGGCGTAGTACTTCAGCTTCGGATCGTTCAGGTTCTGCGCGTCCAGGCTGATGGCGAAGTTGTCGTTGAACTTGTAGCCCAACGATGCCGACAGCACGCCGCCCGCCTTTTGGTAGTAGTCGGTAGCGCGGTCCGTGCCGATGAAGATGTCATCGGTGTAGCTGTAGTTCACACGGGCCGAGAACTGGTCGTTCTCGAAGAAGCCACCCAGCGTGAACGAGTTCTTGACGTCGCCGCGCAGCACGTGGCCGTCCTGGTCGTGGCCATCCGCGAAGGTGTAGTTCGCGCTGACGCCGAAGTTGTTGAAGACCGGCGTCTCGAACGCGAATTCCAGACCCGTGACCGAGGCCTTCTTGTTGGTCAGGCCGGTGATCAGGAACTGGCGGTCCGCGACGGCCAGCGGTGCACCCGGTGTGTTGGTGGCCGGGATCAGCGCCTGGTAGGTGCCCGTGAAGCTGCCGTTCGTGATGTAGCTGGACAGGTTCATGTGGAACGCACCCATCGACACGAAGGCGCGCGGCGCGAAGTACCACTCGATGTTGGCATCGAAGTTGGTCGAGCGGATCGGCTTGAGCTCGGTGTTGCCGGCCGTGCCGCTGCCCACGGTCGTGTTGTTCCCGTACATCTGGGACGTGTTCAGCGACGTGAAGGCAGACAGCGCCGTGTAGTCCGCGCGGGTCAGCGTGCGGCTCAGTGCCAGTCGGGCCACGACGCTGGGCGTCACGTCGATCCGCATGCTGGCGCTGGGCAGCAGGTCGGTGTAGGTGCGGCTGGCGGCGGTCGTGACGAAATCGCCGAAGAGGGACGAGAAGCTCGGCGTTTCGCCCGGCAGCGAGGTGCGGAAGGCGCCCGACGTCTGCTTCGTGCGCACCGCGCGCAGGCCCACGTTGCCGCTCCAGCCGTTGCCTTCTAGGTTGCCCTGCAGGTAGGCGGCCGTCGACGTTTCCTTCACGCTGTATTCGCCGCCATCGAAGGGCGAGCGACGAGCGATGGGATCGCGGTTGGTGAAGGCGTCGTTGTAGGCCGCCAGCGCGTCTGCCGGGATGTACGAGATGCTGGTCGGGAAGTTGCCGCCGAGGCCGCTGCCGAAGTTGCCCGGATAGCTGCTGCTGGCCGCAGGCACGCTGGTGTTCCAGGCGCCCTTCGGACCCTGGCTGATCGTCGGGTCGGTGTAGCGCTTGTGCTCAGCGGTGCGCACGCCGAACTTCAGGCTGCGCAGCAGGCCGGCGTCGAGCGTGTACTCGCCGTCCACCTGGGCCCAGTCTTCCTTGTCATGGACGATGGTGTGCTGGTTGCCGAAGATCCAGTCGGCAGCGCGGGTGGGCGCCGTGAAGCTGAAGGAGGGGGCGGAGTCGACGCCGTTCAGCTGGTAGCTGGCCTTGGTCGTCTCGATGCGTTCCTCGAGCACATCCTGGCGGAGCGTCTGGCCCTTGCCCTTCGACGAACCGGCGTTGGCCGTCATCGTCAGCGAGCTGTTGACCTTCCAGGAAGCGTCCAGGCTCAGGTAGCCGCTTTCAGCCGAAGCCTTGCGCGAGATCTGGTCGTAGTAGCCGGCTGCGGAAGCGGTGGCCCAGTCGAAGGTCGCGCTGGTCAGCGTCTTCACGCCCTTACTGTCCGTCGCGATCGAGTAGTTGGAGATCGTCGCGCTGTTGATCAGGCCGGCGCGCGGCGCGATCAGATAGTTGCGGTTGTAGTTGTCCGCATCCATCTTGGACGAGAAGCCCGTCAGCGTGATGTCCACGTCCTGTGTGGGCTTGAACTGGGCGCGCACCAGGCCGCCCTTGCGTTCACGTTCCTGGGTGAAGAAGGCGGCGCCGATCAGGTCCGGCGTGTAGACGCCTGCCAGCTCGGGATGTGCCGCGATCAGCGTGGGCGCGTTGGCAGCGGTCAGCTGGTTGATGTAGCCCAGCGCTTCCACGCCGTCACGACGCAGGCTCCGCTTTTCCGAGAAGGCCTGCACCAGCACGCCGAAGGTCTTGGAGTCGTTCTTCCAGTTCAGCAGAGCGCTGAGCTGCGGATCGGTCTTCTTCGGCAGGCTGGCGTAGACGGCGCCCAGGCCGGCTTCGAAGGTCAGCGCCTTGGAGAACTCGAGCGGCTTGCGGGTGATGATGTTCACCGAGCCGGCCGTGCCGCCTTCCACGAGGGAGGCTTCGGCGCTCTTGCGCACTTCGACGCGGCTCACGAGTTCGGACGGCAGCAGCGAGTAGCTGACGCTGCGGCCGACGCCGGCGCCGGTCTGGTCCAGCACGAACCAGTCGCCGTTGGCGATGCCGTGGCCGTCCAGCAGGGTCTGCGTCAGGCTGGGGTTGGTGCCGCGCAGGCCGACGCGATCACGCTCGTCAAAGCCGCCCGAGCCACCCGCCGGGCTATTCAGGATGGTCACGCCGGGAATGCGGGCCAGCGAGTCGGCGACGTTCTTGTCGGGCATCTTGCCGATGTCTTCGGCCGAGATGACGTCGATGTGGGCGTCGGCGTTGCGCTTGACGCTCAGCGATTTCTCCTGCGACGCACGGATACCGGTGATGGTGACCGTTTCGAGCTGGTTCGACTGCGGCTGCTGTGCAAGCACCGCGCCGCTGGCGCCGAGCAGGGCGATGAACACCGCTTGCGAGATAGGGGTCTGCTTGACCTTCATTTGACTGTTCCTCGTTGTGGCCTGTAAATCGGGGCGGTGGCGCCGGTCTGGCTCGGTGCATACCACCTTCGGTCCGGTTGTCGCTTCCTTGCCCTCACGAGCGATCTAACCAGTGCGATGCCACTGTAACGACTGATAACGCCACTTTGCTACCAATCTTTTGTGCGGGATTTCCCGAGTGGTCGCCTTGTGGCAGCCGCAAAGTTGGCAGCTCCTCTATGGTGGCCGTCGAATGAGCTCGAAATTGGTATTCGATTGGACTGAATCGCGCGCGGCAACTGTTGTGCGTCGGCGACGTTGCGCCCGCAGCAAAAAGTCGCCAAGAACCTCAGCTGGTAGCTGGGTGGTGTTGGCGTCGCGGGAGTTGAGGCTGATGCGCTGGCTTTGGGGTGAGCGCGGCGTGAGTGGCGAATGGCAACCCCTGCAGAGCGCCGCGGCGCTGGGGAGGGCGATCTGGCGACGGCGGAGGTGCTTCCGCGGTTCTCGTGGCGTGGCGCGTTCTTCTTGTCTCAAGGCCACTGTTGTGCCGGAGTTGCCCTGTGCTATAGTTGCGGGCTTGCCTCAGGAGGGGTGGCCGAGTGGTTAAAGGCAGCAGACTGTAAATCTGCCCGCATAGCGTACGCTGGTTCGAATCCAGCCTCCTCCACCAAGATCACCAGTCTTGGCGGGCAATTGCAAGCTCCCAGGGCGGGAGTAGTTCAATGGTAGAACCTTAGCCTTCCAAGCTAATGACACGGGTTCGATTCCCGTTTCCCGCTCCATTCCGGGCGGCTTGGTCGGCCAGCGTCGACACCGGTTTGCCGGTCAGAAGTTCAGCAATGAGCCTGGCGTCAAACCCGTGCCGATGCCCTTGTGGCTCAGTGGTAGAGCACTCCCTTGGTAAGGGAGAGGTCACGCGTTCGATCCGCGTCAAGGGCACCACACCTTTCACTTTTTCTTCTACTCGTTTCAACGGGTTCGCCTCAGGAGCGCAAGATGGCAAAAGGCAAGTTTGAACGGACCAAGCCCCACGTCAATGTGGGCACGATCGGTCACGTTGACCACGGCAAGACGACGCTGACGGCAGCGATCGCGACCGTGCTGTCCAAGAAGTTCGGCGGCGAGGCCAAGGCCTACGACCAGATCGACGCAGCGCCCGAAGAAAAGGCCCGCGGCATCACGATCAACACCGCCCACGTCGAGTACGAGACGGCCAACCGCCACTACGCGCACGTTGACTGCCCCGGCCACGCCGACTACGTCAAGAACAT
>SEEY01000631.1 GCA_004211235.1 Rubrivivax sp. | reverse complement strand
CGCGCGCCTGTCCGATGTCGGCGTTAGCCGCCCTTAGCGCCTGTTCCGCCGCGAGGATGTCCGGCCGCTGGTTCAGCAGGTCGGCAGGCAGGTCGGCCGGGACGACCATGCGCGCGTACAGCTCGTCTATGCTGGCTCCCCGCCGGATCTGTGGGCTGGCGATGTCGCGCGGCGAGCGGCCGGCCAGCAGCGCGATGGCGGCCTCGGTGGTGGCGACCAGTTGCCTGGCCTGGGCACGCGTGACCTCGCTGGCGGCAAGTTCTGCCTGCGCCTGCTGCAGGTCGAGCTCGCCAACGGTCCCGGCGGAAAAACGGCGCTGCTGGAGCTGCAGGTTTTGCTGGCGGGTCGACAGCGCCGACTCGGCCAGCGCCAGCTGGGCATCGTACGAGCGCAGCGCAAAATAGGTCTGCGCCAGGGTGGAGACCAGGCTGCTCAGCACCACGCCGCGGCCATCTTCCTGCGCCAGCAGCCGCGCCCGCGCCGCCTCGTCGGCGCGCCGGAACTTGCCCCAGAAGTCGATCTCGTAGGACGCCGCCAGGCCGATCTGGAAGTCCTTGCTGTTGACACTGGCGCCGGGCGCAAGCCGGCCGCTGTTCTCGCTTGCGCGGCTGCGCGTGGCGCTGGCATACGCATCGACTGCCGGGTAACGACTGGCGTTCGCGCCGGCCACGCCGGCACGCGCTTCCTCGATACGGCCCGCCGCCAGCGCCAGGTCCTGGCTGTTGGCGGCCGCCTCGTCCAGCAGGCTGTCGAGCACCGGGTCGCGGAACGACTTCCACCACGCCAGCAGGTCGGCTGGCGACGTCGTCCGGCCCGCGCCGCCCGGCGCCTGGACCAGGCTGGCCGGCACGTCGAGCGCCGGGCGCTGGTAACCGGGGCCGACGGTGATGCAGCCGCCGAGGGTCATTGCCAGCACGAGCGCAGCGCCCGCGGCATGGGGATGACGGGATTTACGCATGGCCAGGCGCCTCCGGTGTCGCGCTGCCCAGCGGGACATGCACGGGGTGATGGAAATCTTCTTCGGTGGTGCGGAAGCGGCGGTCGTTGATCAGCTTGAAGAACAGCGGCACCAGGAAGATCGCCAGGAAGGTGGCGGCCAGCATGCCGCCCAAAACGCCGGTGCCAAGCGACTGCCGCGCCGCCGCGCCGGCGCCGCTGGAAAAGGCCAGCGGCACCACGCCCAGGATAAACGCGAGCGAGGTCATCAGGATGGGCCGGAACCGCAGTCGCGCCGCTTCCAGCGCGGCTGCGACCGGCGCGTAGCCCTCGTTGACTTTCATCACCGCGAACTCGACGATCAGGATGGCGTTCTTGGCCGACAGGCCGAGCAGCGTGACCAGGCCGATCTGGAAGTAGACGTCGTTGTTGAACTGCCGCAGGTAGACCGCCAGCAGCGCGCCGAACACGCCGAACGGCATGGCCAGCAGCACCGAGAATGGCAGCGACCATTTTTCGTACTGCGCCGCGAGGATCAGGAAGATCATGACGACGCCCGCGCCCAGGGCCAGGCCGGCGGCGTTGCTGCTGCGCTTTTCCTGGAACGACGCGCCGCCCCAGTCATAGGTGATGTTGGCCGGCAGCACGGTCTTGGCAACGCGCTCCATGGCGGCAATGGCCTGGCCCGAGCTGTAGCCCGGTTTGGCGTCGCCCAGCAGCTTGATCGCCGGCAGCGCGTTGAAGCGCGCCACCGAGTCGGGGCCGGTGACAAACTTCACGGTGGTGAACGCGCGGATGGGCACCATCTGCCCCGACGCCGAGCGCACATGCATGTCGCCCAGGTTGTCGGGCCGGGCGCGGAACTGGCCCTCGGCCTGCAGCAGCACCTGGTAGATGCGGCCGTTCTTGTTGAAGTCGTTGACGTAGTAGCTGCCCATGGTGGCTGCCAGCGTGTTGTAGATGTCGGGCAGCGCCACGCCCATGGCGCGGGCGCGCTCGTTGTCGACATCGACATACAGCTGCGGCGAGTTGGCCTGGAACAGGGTCTGCACGCCGGCCAGCTCCGGCTGCTTGTTGGCTTCCTCGATCAGCTTCGGCAGCAGTTCCGCCAGCTTCCTGACGCCGCCTTCACCCTTGTTCTGCAGGTAGAACTCGAATCCGCCGGTCTGGCCCAGTCCCTGGATCGCGGGCGGACTGAAGAACAGCGGCAGGCCTTCCTTGATGCCGCCGGTCTTCATGTAGCTCTCGCCGACGATCTGCTGCGCCGACTGGTTGCGTTCCTCCCAAGGCTTCAACGGGAAGAACAGCGTCGCCGCCGACGACTTGAGCCCGCCGCCGCCGCCGATGAAGTCCAGGCCCACCAGCGCGAACGTGGTGTCGATGTTCTTGTTGGCGCTGACGGCCGCCTCCATCTGCCTGACCATCGCGTCGGTCCGGTCCAGCGACGCGCCTTCGGGCAGGATGGCCGCGCCGATGTAGTAACCCTGGTCCTCGTCCGGCACCAGGCCGCCCGGCACGGCTTTCCACAGCAGGCCGGCCAGCACCACCATGCCGGCGAACAGGATCATGCCGAGCGCGGCGCGCTTCAGGAAGAAGGCGACGCCGGCGGTGTAGCGCTGGGTCAGCCACAGGAAGCGGCGGTTGAACCAGAGGAAGAAACGATGATGGTTCTCGGTATTGGGCTTCAGCAGCACCGCGCACAGCGCCGGCGTCAGCGTCAGCGCGACCACGCCCGAGAGCACCACGGCAATCGAGATCGTCACCGAGAACTGGCGGTACAGTTCGCCTGCGAGGCCGCCGAGGAAGGCAATCGGGCCGAAGGCGGCGACCAGCACCAGCACG
>SEEY01000630.1 GCA_004211235.1 Rubrivivax sp. | reverse complement strand
GGGATCAGGCCGGTCTGGCCGATGTCGGCCGCGACGTGCACATCGGCATACCGGCCTGATCCCGCGTGACTGGGCGCTGCGCGATGACGCTGCCTACCTGCACCTGTGCACGAACGAAACCATCGATGGCGTGGAGTTCCAGGTGCTGCCGGAACTCGCGAACGGCGTGCCGCTGGTGGTGGACATCTCATCCCACATGCTGTCTCGCCCCATCGACTGGAGCCGCGTCGGCCTGGCCTTCGGTGGCGCGCAGAAGAACGTCGGCCCCGCCGGCCTGACGATGGTCTTCGTCCGCGACGACCTGCTCGGCCGCGCGCTGGACATCTGCCCCTCGGCCTTCAACTACGAGACCGTGGCCGCCAACCAGTCCATGTACAACACACCGCCGACGTTCGCCATCTACGTCGCCGGCCTGGTGTTCCAGTGGATCAAGGGCCTCGACTACGCCGGCAAGCGCGGCCTGGCAGCGGTCGAGCAGCGCAACATCGACAAGGCGGCCCTGCTCTATGCGGCCCTGGACGGCTCGGGCCTCTACGAGAACCGCGTCCATCCGAGCTGCCGCTCGCGCATGAACGTGCCCTTCCTGCTGCGTGACGACAAGCTCAACGAGAGCTTCCTTACCGAGGCCAAGGCCGCCGGGCTGCTGTCGCTCAAGGGGCACAAGTCGGTCGGTGGCATGCGTGCCTCCATCTACAACGCCATGCCGCTGGAAGGCGTGCAGGCGCTGGTGGCCTTCCTGAAGCATTTCGAGGCCCGCCATGGCTGAACCCGTCGCCTCCCAGGCCCTGCTCGCGCTGCGCGACCAGATCGACGGCCTCGACAAGCAGTTGCTGGATCTGCTGAACCAGCGCGCCCGCGTGGCCGAACGGGTCGGCGAGATCAAGCGCAGCGAAGGCACGCCCTTCTTCCGCCCGGACCGCGTGGCCCAGGTCATCGACAAGATCCGGGCCACCAACCCCGGCCCGCTGAAGGGCGAGCATGTCGCGGCCGTCTGGCGCGAGATCATGTCCGCCTGCCTGGCGCTGGAGTCGCCGCAGCGCGTCGCCGTGCTCGGCCCCGTCGGCACCTTCTGCGAGCAGGCGGCCATCGAATACTTCGGCGGCGCGGCCGACATGAGCTATTGCGCCAGCTTCGACGAGGTCTTCCACGCGACGGCCAGCGGCAGCGCGCAGTTCGGCGTCGTCGGCGTCGAGAACATGACCGAGGGCGTGGTCACGCGCTCGCTGGACCTGTTCTTGCATACGCCCTGCCATGTCGTCGGCGAAGTGTCGCTGCTGGTGCGCCACAGCCTGATGCGCAAGGAACCTTCCATGCACGGCATCGAGGCCGTACTGGCTCACCCGCAGGCGCTGGCGCAATGCCAGAACTGGCTGAACAAGCACCTCCCCGACGTCGAGCGTCGCGCGGTGTCCAGCAATGCCGAGGGCTCGCGGCTGGCCGCCACCAACCCCGCCTGGGCGGCACTGGGGAGCGAACGCGCCTCGACGATCTTCGGCCTGCACATCGTCGCCCACGCCATCCAGGACGAGGCCTACAACCGCACGCGCTTCGCCGTCATCTGCCTGCCGCAGACCATGGCCTCGCCCCCTGCCACCGGCCGGGACTGCACCAGCCTGGTCGTCTCGGTGCCCAACCGCCCCGGCGCCATGCACGACCTGCTGGTGCCGCTGAAAAAGCACAGCGTGTCCATGACCCGTCTGGAGTCCCGCCCGGCCCGCACCGGCCAGTGGGACTACTACTTCTACATCGACCTCGACGGCCACCCGACCCAGCCGCACGTCGCCGATGCGCTGGCCGAACTGCGCGAGCTTTGCGCCTTCTTCAAGGTGCTGGGCGCCTATCCGGTGAAGAACTGAGGACCCATGCGCGCCCACGCTCTCTTCATTCCAAGCCCTCCGGGGGGGTGCTCAGCGTCCTTCGGGCGGCCGGGCGGTCACTGATGTTCAACCAGCTTGGCGTGATCGGCTGCGGCCTCATGGGCGGCAGCTTTGCGCTGGCGATGAAGAAGGCCGGCCTGGTCAAGCGCGTGGTCGGCTACAGCAAGTCGCCATCGACGACGGAACAGGCGAAGAGGCTCGGCGTCATCGATGTTGCTGCCGAGTCGGCGCTGCTGGCCGTGTCGGGGTCGGACATCGTGCTGATCGCCGTGCCCGTGTCGGCCACCGAGGCGACGCTCAAGGCCATCCGCCACCTCGTCAACCCGGGCGTGCTGTTCATGGACGTGGGCTCGACCAAGTGCGACGTCATCGAGGCCGCCCGGCGCGCCCTCGGCGAGCGGGCTGCCAGCTTCGTGCCCTGCCACCCGATCGCCGGCAAGGAAACGGGCGGCGTGCAGCATGCGGAGGCGAGCCTGTACGAAGGCCGACAGGTCATCCTGACGCCGCAGCCCTTCACCAACCCGCAGCTCGTGCAGCGCGCGACCGACATCTGGTCGGCGCTCGGCGCCACCGTGCTGAAGATGCGGCCGCACAACCACGACGCCGCCTTCGCCGCCGTCAGCCACCTGCCGCATCTGCTGGCCTTCGCCTACTTCCAGGCCATCGCCGAGCAGCCTGCGGCGCGCGACTACCTGAGCCTTGCCGGCCCGGGCTTCCGCGACTTCACCCGCATCGCCGCGGGGGAGCCCTCCGTCTGGCGCGACATCCTCCTGGCCAACAAGCATGAGGTGCTGGCCCAGTCCAAGCGCTTCCGCACGACGCTGGACCAGCACCTCATGCTTGTTGGCCAGGAGGATGTCGCGCCAGACGGAGGGCTCCCCCGCGGCGATGCGGGTGAAGTCGCG
>SEEY01000629.1 GCA_004211235.1 Rubrivivax sp. | reverse complement strand
GACGAACTCAAGGCGCCGCGGCGGCGGCCACGTCGGGCATGCCGAAGCCTTCGAGATTGACGAGGCGACGCACCCGCGCGGGACGAACCCCCGCGTAGCTCATCGCCACGTTGCCGCCCATGCTGTGCCCGAGCAGGTCGACGGGCGCCTCGGGGCTCAGCGCGTCGAGCAGTGCGTCGAGATCGCCGAGATAGTCGGGGAACCAGTAACAGTCGCTGCCGCTCGTTTCACTCAGGCCGAAGCCGCGCCAGTCCAGCGCGCAGATCTCACGCTCTTCACGCAGCGCATCGACGACGAACTGGAACGACGCGCCGACATCCATCCACCCATGAAGCAGCACGAGCAGTGGCCGGTCCGCGCGGGGCCGGCCCCAGCGGAGCACGTGCTGGCGCAGGCCGCGCAGCGTCAGGAATTCGTCGGCGTGAAGACGATGAGGCACATAGACATCGGGCATATCCGCACTGTAGGACACGGGAGTCCGCGGACAATGGCCCACCATGCCTCCTGCCCGCCACGACATCCGCGCCGCCGAGCCGCGCGACCTGCGCACCATCGTCCAGTTGATCAGCGAACTCGCCGAATTCGAGAACCTGACGCATCTGCTGGAGGTCACGCCCGACAAACTCGAAGCCCATCTGTTCGGCACCTCGCCGGTCGCCGAGTGCATGGTGGGCGAGGTGCACGGCGAGGTCGTCGCCTTCGCGCTCTTCTACACGAACTTCTCCACCTTCCTCTGCAAGCCGGGCCTTTACCTGGAAGACCTGTATGTGCGCCCAGCGCACCGCCGCAGCGGCCTCGGCCGTGGCCTGCTCGTGCACCTCGCCCAGATTGCCTGCGAGCGCGGCTATGGCCGCTTCGACTGGACGGTGCTGGACTGGAACGAGGACGCCATCCGCTTCTACGAGAAGCTCGGCGCCGACGTGATGCCCGAATGGCGCATCTGCCGCCTGACCGGCGATGCGCTGCAGCGCTACAGCGACGGTGACCGGCCCAGCATGTGGTCGCCTTCGGCCTGGCTGGGTTTGTAGCCCCTCGCCCAGCTGCACGCGGGCGGGCTGGTCGGTCTCGGCCCAGCCCTCCGGGCAATCCATAAGTCTGGCGCGTACACCGCTGGCTAGCATCAGCCCCCTTTTCGCCCAATCCAGGGGGCCGCATGGCCGCAGACCGCTACGAGGAACTGCACGCCGCCTTTCGCTGGCAGGTGCCCGAGGACTTCAACATCGCCGAGGCCTGCTGTGGCCGCTGGGCGCGCGATACGCCCAAGGCGACGGCCATCCATTTCGACAGCGAGAGCGGCTGCCGCGCGCAGTACAGCTATGCGCAGCTGCAGCGGGCCGCCAACCGGCTGTCCAACGCGCTGCACAACCAGGGCGTGCGCCGCGGCCACCGCGTGGCCATCGTGCTGCCCCAGCGCTTCGAGACGGCCGTGGCCCACATCGCGCTGCAGCAGATCGGCGCCGTGGCGATGCCGCTGTCGATGCTGTTCGGTGCCGAGGCGCTGGCCTACCGGCTGCAGGACAGCGGCGCCGTGCTGGCCATCGCAGCCGGCGAGGCCTTGCCGGCGCTGCGCCAGGCCCGGCATGGCTGCGCGGCGCTGCGGCGCATTTTCGTCGTCGGCGAGTGCCCGCTGGAGGCTGATGAGCTGCCCTGGATGCAGGCCCTGCAGGCCGAGGAGGCGCGCTTCAAGCCCGTCGTCACGAAGGCGGACGACCCGGCCATCCTCATCTACACGAGCGGCACGACGGGCAACCCCAAGGGCGCATTGATTCCGCAGCGGGCGCTGATCGGCAATCTGCCCGGTTTCGTCGCCAGCCAGGACTGGTTCGGCTTCGATCCCTTCGACGCGACCCAGGCGACGGACGCCGTCTTTTGGAGCCCCGCCGACTGGGCCTGGACGGGCGGCCTGATGGATGCGCTGCTGCCCACGCTGTACTTCGGCCGGCCGATCGTCGCCTTCCAGGGCCGCTTCTCGGCCGCCAAGGCCTTCGAGTTGATGGCTGCGCACGGCGTCACCCATGCCTTCCTGTTCCCGACGGCACTCAAGGCCATGATGAAGGCCTATCCATTGCGGGATGCGCGGTCCATGCGCCACGGCCTCAAGCTGCGCGCGCTGATGAGCGCTGGCGAGGCGGTGGGCGACGCCGTCTTCAGCTGGTGCCGCGATGCGCTGGGCGTGCCCGTCAACGAGATGTTCGGCCAGACCGAGATGAACTACGTCGTTGGCAACTGCCAGGCGCTGTGGCCGGCCAGGCCGGGCAGCATGGGCCGCGCTTACCCGGGCCACCGCGTGGCCGTCATCGACGACGAAGGCCGCGAATGCGCGCCCGGAGTGACCGGCGAGGTGGCCGTTCATGCGCTCGATCGCCACGGCACGCCCGACCCGGTGTTCTTCCTCGGCTACTGGAACAACGACGCGGCGACGCGTGCCCGCTTCGTCAACGGCTGGTGCCGCACCGGCGACCTTGCCCGCAGCGATGCGGATGGCACGCTCTGGTACGAGGGCCGCGCGGACGACGTCTTCAAGAGCGCCGGCTACCGCATCGGCCCGGGCGAGATCGAGAACTGCCTGCTGAAGCACCCGGCCGTCGCCAATGCGGCCGTGGTGCCCAAGCCCGATGCGGAACGCGGTGCGCTGGTGAAGGCCTATGTCGTGGTGGCCCCAGGCAGCACGGGCGACGCCGCCCTCGTCGCGGCGCTGCAGGCCCATGTGAAGGAACGGCTGGCGCCCTACGAATATCCCAAGGAAATCGAGTTCATCGACGCGCTGCCGATGACGACGACCGGCA
>SEEY01000045.1 GCA_004211235.1 Rubrivivax sp. | reverse complement strand
TGTCCGGGGCGTGGCCGCCGCCGGCGCCTTCGGTATGGTAGGTGTGGATGGTGCGGCCCTTGAAGGCGGCCAGAGTGGTCTCGACGAAGCCCGACTCGTTGAGGGTGTCGGTGTGGATCGCAACCTGCACGTCGTATTGATCGGCCACGCTCAGGCAATTGTCGATGGCTGCCGGGGTAGTGCCCCAGTCCTCGTGCAGCTTGAGGCCGATGGCCCCGGCCTTGACCTGCTCTATCAGCGGCTCGGGCAGGCTGGCGTTGCCCTTGCCGGTGAAACCGATGTTCATGGCGAAGGCATCGGCAGCCTGGAGCATGCGCGCCATGTGCCACGGCCCCGAGGTGCAGGTGGTCGCATTGGTGCCGGTGGCCGGCCCGGTGCCGCCGCCAATCATGGTGGTGACGCCGCTCATCAGCGCCTCTTCGATCTGCTGCGGGCAGATGAAGTGGATGTGGGTGTCGATGGCGCCGGGCGTGACGATGAAGCCCTCGCCCGCAATGATCTCGGTGCCGGGGCCGATGACGATGTCCACACCGGGCTGCACGTCGGGGTTGCCGGCCTTGCCGATGGCGGCGATGCGGCAGCCGCGCAGGCCGATGTCGGCCTTGACGATGCCCCAGTGGTCGAGGATGACGACGTTGGTGATGACGGTGTCGACGGCGTCACCCAGCCCTGGGCCGTTGATGCGCTGGGACTGGCCCATGCCGTCGCGCACGGTCTTGCCGCCGCCGAACTTGACCTCTTCGCCGTAGCCGCCGGCGCGCAGGGTCAGGTCTTGCTCGATTTCGATGATGAGGGCGGTGTCGGCCAGGCGCAGCTTGTCGCCGACGGTGGGGCCGAGCATCTCGGCGTAGGCGCGGCGGCTGATCTTCATAGTTTTCCCTGGACCAGGCCGCGGAAGCCCCAGACGGCGCGGTCGCCGCCGAGGTCGACGAGTTCGACGGTGCGCGACTGCCCGGGCTCGAAGCGCACGGCCGTGCCGCTGCAGATGTTGAGCCGCATGCCGCGCGCGGCCTCGCGGTCGAAGCCGAGGGCCGCGTTGGTCTCGGCGAAGTGGTAGTGCGAACCGACCTGGATGGGCCGCTCGCCGGTGTTGGCCACCTTCAGCGTCAGCGTGCGGCGGCCGGGGTTGAGTTCATGCTCGCCCTCGGCGGTGATGAGTTCGCCGGGGATCATCACTTGCGGCCCTTGGCGAGCCACCAGATGGCCACGCCGGCCGCGGCCGCGAGGGCCATCAGCCCGGTGCCGTCCCAACCGTGCAGGTGAGCGGACGGCGCGCCGTGGCCGTCGTGGGCAAGCGCCGGAGCGGCGATCAGGAGCAGTGCAAGTGCGCGCATGGTGGTGGCTTCAGGCAATGGGTTGGTGGACGGTGACGAGCTTGGTGCCGTCCGGGAAGGTGGCTTCGACCTGGATCTCCGGGATCATCTCGGCGATGCCGTCCATGACGTCGTCGCGGGTCAGCACCGTGCGGCCTTCGCTCATCAGCTCGGCGACGGTCTTGCCGTCACGCGCGCCTTCGAGGATGGCGGCGCTGATGAGGGCGACCGACTCGGGATAGTTGAGCTTGAGCCCGCGGGCCTTGCGGCGCTCGGCAAGCAGGGCTGCGGTGAACAACAGCAGCTTGTCTTTCTCACGTGGTGTTAGTTCCATCTCGCTTCGCTCGATTCTTTTCAGTTAGCACGTGCGGCCGGAGGTACCGGCCGAACTCTTGGCGTCAGTTCCATTGGGTCGCTCGTTGTTCAGCTCGGTTTGACTATGGCTTGCAAGGCGGGTGCCAGTCGATCAGCACCTGCCCGGGGTCGGGCTTGCGGGCCGGGCCGCTCGGTTGGCGGGTCGGCGTGCCCAGGGCGATCCAGCCGACCAGCGTCTCGCCGGGTTCGCAGAAGGCCGCGGCGATGGTCGGATTGCGGACCTTCGCGCCGCTGAGCATCTTGCCGCCGAAACCCTGGGCGTGAGCCGCCGTCAGGAAGCCGCCGATGGCCGCGCCCACCGCCAGCCATTGCTCATGGGCCGGCACCAGCGGGTGGCCGAGGTCGATGCGGGCGACGACGGCGACGGTGACGGGGGGCCTGGCCGCGCGCTCGGCATCGAGCGCGGCACCCGCCTCGTCCTTGCCGGCGGCGCGGGCCGCGTCGGCGAACAGGGTCGCCATGCTCGCCCTCGCCGGCCCGCGCACCAGCTTGAAGCGATAAGGCACCAGCTCGGCGTGGTCCGGCCCGCGCAGCGCGGCCTGCATCATCAAGCCGAGCTGGGCGTCGTCCGCGCCGGGCTCGACAAGGTGCTTGGGGCCGACCGAGTAGCGGGTCAGCAGCGCATCGAGCGTCATCGCGTCAGGCTCCGTCGCAAGCTCCAGGACAGGGCATCCACCAGCCCCACCAGGGCCACCATGGCGATCAGCACGGTGCAGGTTTCGTGCATCTGGAACAGGCCCAGGTGGTAGCTCAGCATCTGCCCCAGGCCGCCGGCGCCGACGACGCCCAGCACGCTCGCCGCGCGGATGTTGTTCTCCCAGCGGTAGAGGGTGTAGCTGACGAGCTGGGGCAGCGTCTGCGGCAGCGTGGCGAACAGCCACACTCGCGCCGCGCCCACGCCGCGCTGGCGCAGCGCGAGCGCGGCGTCGGGCGGCGCGTTCTCGAAGCTCTCGGCAAACAGCCGGCCCAGCACGCCGCTGGTGTGCAGCGCCAGCGCCAGCGTGCCGGGCAGCGGCCCGAGGCCGGCCAGGATGAGCAGCTGCACGGCCCAGACCAGCTCGGGCACGCTGCGCAGCGCATTGAGCACCAGCCGGGCCGCCGCACGCGCCGGGCCACGGCCGGCCGCAGGCAGCGCCAGAAGCAGGCCGCCGACGACGGCCAGCGCCGTGCCGATGGCCGACATCGCCAGCGTCTCCAGCAGCGCCCACCCAGCCTTGGCCAGGAAGGCCGGCGCCGTCTCGGGCGGGAAGAAGCCCATGGCAAAGCGGCCCATGCTGGCGAGCGCGTCCGGGCCGAGGAAGGCGGCCCACTGCAGGTCCAGCGACACGAAGCTGGCGATGACGAGCGCGAGCAGGCCGAGCAGCACGGCGGCGGTGGACAGCCTCACTGCAGCCTCCCACGCAGCCAGTGGCTGAGCGCATCGCTGGCCATCACCAGCGCGATGAACACCAGCAGGATGGCGCTGACCTCGGCCCCGGCGAACATCTTGGAGGCGTTGTCCAGCTGCTGGCCCAGCCCGCCCGCGCCGACAAAACCCAGCACGACGGAGGAGCGCACCGCGCATTCCCAGCGGTAGACGGTGTAGCTCAGCAGCTCCGGCGCGCAGCTCGGCAGCGCGCCGAACAGCAGGGCCTGCAGCCGGCCGCTGCCTGAGCGCAGCAGGGCCTGGGTGGGCGCGGGGTCGGCGCTCTCCAGGATCTCGGCGTAGACCTTGCCCAGCATGCCGCCGTAGGCGATGGCGATGGCCAGCACGCCGGCCGCGGCGCCCAGGCCGACGACGCGCACGAACACCAGCGCCCACACCAGCTCGGGGATGGACCGCAGCAGCACCAGCAGCGCCCGCACCACGCGGCGCAGCCAGCGCGCCGGGCCGGGCCGGCCTTCCAGCGTGCTGGCCGACAGCCGCGCTGTCGACACCAGCGCCAGCGGCACCGCCAGCAGCAGCGCCAGGCTCATGCCGGCCGTCGCGATGGCGACCGTGCGCCAGGTGTCGCGGGCCAGCAGGGCGAGGAACTCGGCGTCGGACCGCGGCGTGAGGAACTGGACCAGGAAGCGCCCCGTGGCCCGCAGGCTGCGCTCGTCGAACAAGGCCCAGGGCTTGAACTCGGCCAGCACCAGCAGCGGCCAGGCCAGCACCAGCGCGCCGAGCAGCAAGGCCCAGCGGCGCCCCTGGTCGGGGTCGCGCATCACCGGCACATCGCCTGCGGCAGCGGCACGGCCTGCGGCAGCGGCGCCAGCTCAGGCGGCGCCTCGGCCTGGCTGCTGTAGAGCTCCTCCAGCAGCTCTTCGTCCAGGCCGCCCGGCGGGCCGTCGAAGACGACGCGGCCGGACCGCAGCGCCACGACGCGCGGGAAGTGCTTCAACGCCAGGTCCACCTGGTGCAGGCTGCACACCAGCGCGGCGCCGCGCTCGGCGGCGTTGCGGCGCAGGGCGGCCAGGCACAGCTCGGCACGCGTCGGGTCCAGCGCGGCCAGCGGCTCGTCGGCCAGCCAGAGCTGTGCCTCGGACACCAGCAACCGCGCCAGCCCGACGCGCTGGCGCTCGCCGCCGGAGAGCCGGTCGACGCGCAGCCAGAGCTTGTCGGGCAGGTCCAGCTGCTCCAGCGCGGCCTGGGCCAGGGGCGCGTCCGGCGGGCTCCAGAGCGTGCGCAGCGCGCGGCCCAGCGACATGCGCGGCAGCCGCGCGGCCAGCACGGCGACAGCCACCCGCTGGCGTGGCGGCAGCGGCGGCTGCTGCGGCGCCAGCGCGATGCCGGCGCGCAGGCGCTGGCGCTCGCGGCGGCCCAGCGCCCACGGGTCGATGCCGTTCAGCGCGAGGCGGCCGGCCAGCGGCGCCTGCATCAGTGCCAGCAGGTTGAGCAGCGTCGTCTTGCCGGCGCCCGAGGCGCCGATGACGGCGACCTGGTCACCGGCCGCGAGCGCCAGATCGACGCTGCGCAGCACCGGCGTCGAGCCACCGAGCGCTGCGGCATCGAGGCCGCTCAGCGCCAGCAGTTGCGGGCCGAGCGCCGGGCCGCCCCCAAGCCGGCCCGGTGAGGCGATGTGCTCGCCGGTCGACCCGGCAAGCATCGCCGCCCCCTCGGGGGGCCGACCAAGGTACTCCTTGGGCGAGGGGCTCACTTCAGCAAACCGGCGTTCTCGGCAGCGGCCTTGATGCCGACGTAGTTCTCGGGCTTGGTGGCGATGAACTTGGTGGCGCGCTGCAGGCCGAGGATTTCCTTGCCCTGGGGCGTGTTCGGGTCCAGCGCCAGGAATGCGGCCTTGATCTTGTCCTGCAGGGCCTGGGGCATGTCGGCGTGCACGCTCCAGTTGTAGTCGTAGTAGGCCGGCGTCGTGAAGAACACCTTGACCTGGGTCGGGTCGACCTTCTTGTCGGCCACGAACTTCTCCCACACCGAGATGTTGAGCGCGCCGGCGTCGACCTTGCCGCTGGCCACGGCGGCGATGGTGGCGTCATGCGCGCCGCTGAAGGCCACGCGCTTGAGGTCCACGTCCGGGTTGACCTTGGCAGCCAGCAGGAAGCTGCGCGGCATCAGGTGGCCCGAGGTGCTGCTCTGCGAGCCGAAGCTCAGCGTCTTGCCCTTCAGGTCCTCGAGCTTGTTGATGCCACTGGCCTTGTCGGTGATGAAGACGGAGCGGAACTTCTCGTCCTCCTCGCGCTGCACCAGCGGCACGATCTTGCCGCCGGAACGGACATTGGCCTGCACGAAGGTGAAGCCGCCGAACCAGGCCAGGTCGATCTTCTTGTTGACGACCGTCTCGACCGCCGCGGCGTAGTCGGTCACCGGCGTCCACTCGACCTTCATGCCGAGCTTGCTCTCCAGGTACTGGCCCAGCGGCGCGAACTTGCGGGCCAGCTCGGTGGGTGATTCGTCGGGAATGGCCGTGACGCGCAGCACCTGCTGCTGGGCATGCGCGCAAGCGCCGATCAGGGCCAGGGCGGCGACAAGGAAGCGGGCGGTTCGTGTCATGTCGGATTCAGCTGTTCTTGGAGATGGAAATGGTCGGGAACTTGGACGAGTAGTCCTTGGACTGGGCGGCGATCTTGGCGGCGACCTTGCGGGCCAGCGCCTTGTAGATCGCGGCCACGTCGCCGTCGGGCTCGGCCGCCACGGTCGGCGTGCCGCTGTCGGCCTGGGCGCGGATGCTCATGGCCAGAGGCAGGCTGGCCAGCAGCTCGGTACCGTACTGCGCAGCCATCTTGCTGCCGCCTTCAGAGCCGAAGATGTGCTCGGCATGGCCGCAGTTGCTGCAGATGTGCACGGCCATGTTCTCGACGATGCCGAGGATGGGGATGCCCACCTTCTCGAACATCTTCAGGCCCTTCTTCGCGTCGATCAGGGCGATGTCCTGCGGCGTGGTGACGATGACGGCGCCTGTGACCGGCACGCGCTGCGACAACGTCAGCTGGATGTCGCCGGTGCCGGGCGGCAGGTCGATGACGAGGTAGTCCAGGGCCTGCCAGTTTGTCTGGCGCAGCAGTTGCTCCAGCGCCTGCGTGGCCATCGGGCCGCGCCAGATCATGGCCTGGTCGTCCTCGACGAGGAAGCCGATGGAGTTGAGCTGCAGGCCATGCGCGACATGCGGCTCCATGGTCTTGCCGTCTTCCGACTCGGGGCGGCCGCTGGCGCCCAGCATCAGCGGCTGGCTGGGGCCGTAGATGTCCGCGTCCAGCACGCCGACGCGGGCGCCCTCGGCATGCAGGGCCAGGGCCAGGTTGGCGGCGGTCGTGCTCTTGCCCACGCCGCCCTTGCCCGACGCCACGGCAATGATGTTCTTGACGCCCGGCAGCAGCTGCACGCCGCGCTGCACGGCATGCGCGACGATGTTCGTCGTGATGGAGACGCTGACGTTGCCCACGCCGGGCAGCGCCTTCGCGGCGGCCACGAGCGCGGCGGTCAGCGCGGCATGCTGGCTGGCGGCGGGATAGCCCAGTTCGACCTCGACGGCAACATCCGCGCCCTCGATGCGCAGCGATTTCAGGGCCTTGGCGTCGCCCAGGGTGCCGGAGTTGCTCGGGTCGACAACGGCTTGCAACACGGGCCGCAGCGCGGCTTCGGAGATGGCGGTCATAGCGGTCAGGACTTCACGGAAACAGGGCGGTCAGTCTAGAGCCTGCATCCGGCGGGGAGACCCGTTGCGTAGAGTGCGGCTGCGTCAGCCCAAGGAACCCCGCCATGCCCCGCCCTTTCGCCCTGATCGCCATGCTCTTGCTGGCCACCCCGGTGCTGGCGCAGCCCGGCGGCAAGCTGCTGCTCACGGGCGGTGTCTCCAGCATCGACGGCGCCGCCGGTGGCGGACTCACGCCCTGGGCCTTGACCGGCAGCTACGCCACCCAGGGCGAGGTGGGCGGCACCGCCTTCGTCACCCGTGCCAAGACCGGCAACTACGGCCTGTCGACCTACGGCGCGGCGCTGTCGGTGCAGGACCGCTTCGAAGTCTCCATCGCCAGGCAGGACCTGGACACCGAGGGCAACCTCGCCCCGCTCGGGCTGGACGGCCTGCACCTCAGGCAGGACATCCTCGCCGCCAAGCTGCGACTCGTCGGCGACGCGGTGCTGGAAAGTGACACGTTGATGCCCCAGGTGGCCATCGGCATCGAGCACAAGCGGACCGATGCCGGCGCGCTCGGCCCCACGCTGTTTGGCGCGCTGGGCGCCAGGGCCTCGGGCACCGACCTCTATGTCAGCGCCACCAAGCTGTTCCTGGCCGAAGGCCTGCTGGTGAACCTGACGCTGCGCGCGACGAAGGCCAACCAGAACGGCCTGCTGGGATTCGGCGGTGCGCAGGGGCGGGGCATGCGCGTGCAGCCCGAGTTCTCGATTGCCAAGCTCCTCACCAGGAACCTCGCCATCGGCCTGGAGTTCCGCGCCAAGCCGGACAACCTGCATGACTCGGTGCTCGGCGCCGGCGCACTGAAGGAGGACGACTGGAAGGACGTCTTCGTCGCCTGGGCACCCAACAAGCAGGTGTCGATCACGGCCGCCTGGGTGGACCTCGGCCGCATCGCCCCCGCCGTGCAGCCGAAAAGGCAGACCGGCGCCTACCTGTCGGCCCAGCTCGCGTTTTGAAGGAGACCGCCATGCGCGCCCTCGCCCGCCTTTCCCGTGTTGCCCGTCTTGCCCGCCGTGTTGCCCCACTTGCCCCGCTTGCCCTGGCCTCCCTGCTGCTCGCCGGCAGCGCTTTCCCCGCGCATGCCGACGACAGCCTCTACCAGGCCTGGGGCGGCAAGGCCGGCATCCGCGCCGTGATGGACGACTTCGTCCCCCGGCTGTTCACAGACCCGCGCACGGCGCCGTTCTTCAAGGATGCCAACCGCAACAACCTGCTGGAGCAGCTCACCGACCAGCTCTGCCAGGAGTCCGGCGGCCCCTGCAAGTACACCGGTGCGCCGATGAAGCTCGTGCACGACGAGCTGGGCATCGGACGGCGCGACTTCAATGCGCTGGTGGAGATCCTGCAGCAGGCGATGGACGCCAAGGGCATTCCCTTCTCCGCGCAGAACCGCATGCTGGCCCGGTTGGCACCGATGCACCGCGAGATCGTCACCGACGTGAGCGAAACGCAGCAGCGCCGGTAAAGAATTCTTTCGTTCACCGGCGGGCCACAAGGCCGGCGGGCACGCATGGCAAGCTGGCGTGCTATGCCCCGTCACCTCCGCTTCCCCGCCCGCCTGCATCGGCGCCTGCCTGCCGCTGCGGCCCTGATGGCCTGCGGCGCCCTTGCCGTCCCCGCATCGGCACAGACGCCTGCCACACCGCCGGAGGCCGCGGCTTCCGCGCCCGCCCGGCCCACGCAGCGGCCTGCGGACCCGAAGTCGTCCGAACAGCTCAAGCGCGTCGAGATCAGCGGCACGGCCAGCGACGAGTCCATCCGCCGGGCCTCCACGGCCAGCAAGATCGTCATCACCCGCGAGGAGATCGAGAAGTTCGGCGACTCCACCGTCGGCGAGGTGCTCAAGCGCCTGCCCGGCGTGACGACCGGCGGCCGCCCGGGCCGCGGCGGCGACGTGCGCATGCGCGGCATGGGCGGCGGCTACACGCAGATCCTCGTCAACGGCGAGCGCATGCCGCCCGGCTTCTCGCTGGACCAGCTGCCCCCCGAGCAGGTCGAGCGCATCGAGGTGCTGCGCGCGCCCACTGCGGAGTACGGCACGCGCGCCATGGCCGGCACCATCAACGTGGTGCTGCGCGAGGCGCTGAAGAAGAAGCTCAACGAGTTCCGCGCTGGCGTGGGCATCGAGCGCGGCAAGCTCAACCCCAACATCAGCTGGAGCCGCAACGATGGCTTCGGCGACGGGCATGCCTACAACCTCACCGTCAACGCCCAGCGCGGCGAGCGCGTCGACGACCTCTTCAGCGAAACGACGACGCGCACGATCGCCACCGGCAACGAGCTGCTGCAGACCACCCGCGGCCGCAGCGAAGACACGCGGCAGGGTCTCAACCTCACGGGCCGCGTGCAGCTCAAGCTCAGCGCGACGGACAGCCTGGCCATCCAGCCCTTCATCGTCACGAGCAAGTCCGAGAACAGCTCGACGATCCTGCGCACCAACGACACCTACGACCGCGCCGACACGCAGGGCGACAACCGCTTCTCCATGGCGCGGCTGAACGTGCAGTGGATGACGCGGCCGAGCAGCGACACGCGCATCGAGCTGCGCGGCGGCGCGGGCCGGGTCAGCGGCGACAGCCACAGCCTGCGCTCCGAGACGGGCCTCATCAACCGCACGCAGGAAGACACGACCGACAGCCGCGGCCGCAACTGGAACCTCGTGGCCAAGCTGTCGCGCAGCCTGGACAACGACCACAGCCTGGTGTTCGGCGCCGAGGGTGAGGGCAACACCCAGAACCAGACCCGCATCACGCTCGTCAACGGCTCGCCGCAGGCCGGCCTGGGCGACTTCGGCGACGACCTGGATGCGTCCACGACCCGCTTCGCGGCCTATGCGCAGGACGAGTGGAACGTCGGCAAGCAGTGGGACTTCTACGCCGGCCTGCGCTGGGAAGGCATCAAGACGGAGAGCAGTGCCGCCAGCTACGCGGTGAGCAACAAGTCCAGCGTCTTCACGCCGCTCGCCCATGCGCGCTACAAGCTCGACGCCAGCGGCCGCGAGAACATCCGCGCGAGCCTGACGCGCAGCTACCGCAGCCCGCAGGTGCAGGACCTGATCGCCCGCCCCAGCATCAACAGCCAGGTGCCCCACCAGGCCAACACGCCGGACCGCGCCGGCAACCCCGACCTCAGGCCCGAACTGGCCACGGGCATGGAGATCGGCTACGAGAAATACCTCAGCAAGGGCGGCCTGCTGAGCGTCAACTTCTTCACGCGGCGCATCACCAACCTGATGCGCAACGTGACCGACCTGGAGACCGTGCCCTGGGCCGCCACGCCCCGCTGGGTCTCGCGGCCGCGCAACATCGGCAAGGCGACGACCTCGGGCGTGGAGCTGGAGGCGAAGTTCCGGCTGGACGAATACTTCGACGGCGCCTTGCCCGTCAACGTGCGCAGCAACCTGAGCTTCTTCACGTCGAAGGTGGAGGGCATCCCGGGCCCGAACAACCGGCTGGATGCGCAGCCCAAGGCGACGGCCAACCTGGGCTTCGATTACCGGTTGCGTTCGCTGCCACTGTCCATCGGCGCGTCATTGAACTGGACGCCGCAGTCGACCATCCAGCAGAGCGTGCTGACGGAAGTGACGACGAGCCGCAAGGCGGTGACCGATGCCTTCGCGCTGTGGAACTTCACGCCGGAGCAGTCGCTGCGGCTGTCGGCCAGCAACATGACGCCGCTGGACTACTTCACCGGCAGCGTGATCAACACCGGCGATCAGCTGATCACCAGCAACAGCGGCGGGCCGAGCTACACGCAGTGGCAGCTGCGGTGGGAGATGAAGATCTGAGGCGGCAGTCGCTTCAGTACTTCACGCGCTCCACCTCGAAGCCACGCTCCTGAAGCAGGCGCGGCAAGGCCTGGGGGCCGGTCATGTGCAGCGTGCCCACGGCCGCCAGCAACGGCTTGCCCTTCGCATGCTCCTCGGCAATGCGGTCGGCCAGGGTCGGGTTGCGGTCATCGTTGAGGCGGCGCATCAACTGCATTTCCTGGGCGGTCGGCACGCAATCACACAGCTTGGCGGGTGAGCCGATGACATCGAGGTCGCCCACCTCCCAGGCCTGACCGATGCGTTTCAGCGACAAGCGGCTTTCCTGACGCTGCAGGCTGTCCAGCGTCTGGTTGAGCAGTTCGCGGGCCGCGGCCGGATCGGCCGGCAGCAGCACCGCCATCTGGCTCGCCACCGACTCCAGCGCCACGACCGGCCGCTTGAGCGCCTGGGCGCCGCCGAGCAGCACCATGTCCTGGCCGAAGGCCGGATCGAGACCGTCGCGGCGGCCCGCCAGAGAGACGTAGGTGATGGCCTGCATCACGGGGTGAAGCGCAGCCAGCGCCGGGCGCGGCAGGCACGCCGCGTCGGCCTGGGCGTCCAGGCGGGCCTGTTCGGCGCTCGTCAGTTCGAGCTTGGCGGCCTTCGCCTGCGCCGTCTGGACGTCAGCCATGAAGCCAGGCTCGAGAGGATTGATCTCCACGGCCAGCACCTCCGTCGCCCGCATCGCCGCCTGCAGCTGCGGCCCGGGAAAAGCCCAGTCCAGCTTGCCGACATGCACGGTGCCGTACAGGTAGGACACGCGACCGTCCTTGCGCAACTGCCACAGCGCGCCGCGGTCCTTCGCCGCCGCCTGCGCCGCCTGCATCTGCTCGGCCGTGGGCGGCTGCGCGGTGGGCGGGCAGCCGGCTTCCTCGGCACGCGCGGACGGCAGCCACAGGGTGAGTGAAACAAGGGTCGCGAGGACGAGGCGCATCGGGATTCCAGGACAAGAGTGAGGATTGCGGCCGCACTCTATCGGACCGCCGATGCCACGGCCTGGTGCATGGCCGGTGAATCGTCACCCGCGGCAGATGGCGGCCCTGCCGCTGCGGACTCCGCTGTGTTGGCCCGTCAGCGCAGCGCCGCCGTCACCCACGGCCCCGTCAACCCATCCAGCTCGCAGTCCCACAAGGCCTGCGCATCCATCCCGTCGACGACGCCCTCGCCATAGACCTTCAGCGCCAGGCTGCGCAGCATGATGACCATGCCGCGCACGAACGCCGCGCGCCCCGCCTCCCCGGCCACGCCCAGCAGGACGGACGCATCCAGCTTCACGTAGTCCAGCCCGGCCTGGTAGAGCCGCTCCACCTGGGCGAGGCCGGCGCCGGCATGCTCCAGGCCGAGCTTCACGCCCAGCGGCCGCAGCTGCCGGCCCAGCTCCAGCAGACGCTCGAAATGATCGGTCGCCGCGGCCTCGGCCAGGTCGAGCAGCAAGGCACGCGCGGCCTGGGGCGCCTGCGCGAGCAGCTCGCGCAACTGCGGCAGGAAGCTGGTATCGGCCAGCGACACCGGCGCCACGTTGATGCAGCGCGCACGGCCATCGGCCGCGATGGCCTGCAACGCCAGGCCAACGGCGAACAGGTCCACCTGGGCGGTCATGCGCGCCCGCACCGCGTTCAGGTGGCCCTGGGCGCGGTGGAGCTGCCGCGCAATTCGCCCAGATGCTCGGCACGCGCCAACGCGGCGTCGGCCTCGCCGAGCCAGACGCTGCCCGGCCGCTCGCGCGGCAGCTCCACCGCGCCCAGGGCCACCTGAACGCCGGCGCCGAAGGCCGGCAAGCTGGCGCGCAGCGCGTCGGCCAGCGCCTGGGCCGACTCGGCGGCCACGCCTTCGGCCGGCAGCCACAGCGCGAAGTCGCCGCCATTGAGCCGGCCCACGCGGCAGCCGGGCACGGACTCGGGATAGGCCTGGAGCGCCGCCACCACCGTCAGCAGCACGTCGTCCACCGCGGCATGGCCCAGGCGCGCGTTCAGGCCGGCGAGATCACGCAGGCGCAGCAGGACGAGGCCGGCCACGGCGGGGCCGTCGTCGCGCTGCAGCGCGGCGTCCAGCTCGGCCAGGAAATGCTTGCGTGTGGACACGCCGGTGAGCGCGTCGTGGTGCACCTGCTCGCGCAGCACGAGCAGCTGCCCGGCCTGCGCCTCGAACAGCTCGCGCACGCGCTGCACCATCGCGTTCATCGCCCGAGTGAGCCGCTGCAGCTCCGGCACGCGCGGCTCGGTGAGCTGACGGTAGCTGCCGGCCAGCACGCCCTCGGCCTGGGCCACGGCGGCGTCCAGCGGCCGGCGGATGCGCCGCAGGCCGGCCGAAGCCGCCACCGCCGCGACGATGCCGACGACCAGCAGCCAGGCCAGCAGCCGGCGCGAGGCCAGCCACAACGCGTCGTGCGCGTAGCTGGACTGGCTCTTCAGCTCGACCGAGCCGATGGCATTCCAGCCGTTGGACAGCTGCGCCACGCCGGGCCGCGCGTCGATGGCCACGAGGTCGCGAAACCAGGCCGGCGACCGCCCCTGAGCGGCGGCGCCGGCGCGCTCGAACAAGAGCTCGCCCTTGGCGCCGCGCCAGCGCACGAATTCATAGGCACCGGTGTCGAACTGCGCCGACACCAGCAGCTTGATGAGCTCGGCATCGCCCTGCTGCTGGGACAGCGCCAGCGCCAGCGACTGCGCGTTGTCGGCGTTCTTCAGCTCCAGCTGCGTCTGCATCAGCTGACGCAGCGACAGCGTCGACAGGCCGACGGCCCCCACCAGCGCGGCCAGCACGACGGCGAGCACCAGCCAGGCGATCTGACGCATCAAGGACATGTCGTCTTCCTCATAGAAATCCCTCCGCCCTCGCCTTGGCCACGAGCTCGCGCCACAGCGACAGCCGCGCCAGCGGATCGCCCGCCTCCACCTGCCCCACGCCCTGCCACAGGCCCTCGGTGTTGAAGCTGAACACTGGCGTCAGGTCGGGGCGCTGCGACGCGGGCAGCACCTCGGGGCGCAGGTTGTCCAGGATCAGCGGCTCGGCGCCCGGCTCGGCATGGTAGGCCAGCACCATGTGGGCCAGCGACTGGCCCTGCAGCCGGGCCCGCACGTAGACCATGCGCAGCCGGGCGGTCGGCACGCCGGTGGCGGCGAGGCTGAAGTACTTGGCGATGGCGTAGTCCTCGCAGTCGCCGGCGCGCTTGTCCAGGCTCTCCAGCGGCGAGGCCCAGTAGTCGGGCAGGCCCCAGGTGACGGCGTCTTCCCGGAAGGCCAGGCGCCGGTTGAAGAAGTCGTTGATGTCCTTGAGGCGCTGGAGCTCCTCGACCGTGCCGCTGCGCTCAATCAGCTGCACCAGCGCCTGCGCCTGCTCGGCCACGCGCGGGCCGCGCCGGGCTGCCGCCTCCAGCACGCGGCTCGCGTCGTAGGCCGCCGCGGCCAGCAGCGGCAGCACGACCAGTGCGGCCAGCCACCACCGGCTCAGCCGGGTCGGCAGGGCGAAACAGGCGGGCGAAGGCGGCAAGATTGACGGCGGGCAGCGATTGAATTCACTGTACCCGCGCGAAATGCCGCCCCGCGACCTCTAAGATTTTTGATGGTCCCTTGCGCGTGAACTCATGACGCGCAGGAGCCCGGACACCTCGACCAGCCTCGCGGCCGGAGACCAACGCGCAAGGAACCTGATGGCCATGCAGAACCCGGCACCTTCCCACGGCAGCGCCGTTCCTGGCACGCGCAGCCAGCAGATCCGCGACGACCTCGACCAGTCGCGCCGCCGTGGGCCGCTGCAGCACATCCAGATCCCGCCCTGCCCCGAGCTGCTGGCCCAGCTGCAGCAGGCGATGGGCCAGCCGGAGCCCGATCTCAACCTCGTCGCCCGCATCGCCTCCAGCGACGTGGCCATGGCCGCCACGCTGCTGCGCATCGCCAACGGGCCGCTGTTCAAGCCCGTGGGCCTGCCCTGCACCACCGTCGGCCAGGCCATGACGCGCATCGGCCTGCGCGAGAGCGTGGCCGTGATGACCGGCTTTCTGGTGCAGCACGCGATTCCCGTCAATTCGCCCCAGCTGGCGCGCTTCTGGGAGCGCAGTGCCAAGCGCGCCATCGCGATGGCCGCGATTGCCCGCGAACTGCCGGGCCTGTCGCCTGATCTGGCGCACAGCTTCGGCCTGTTCCTGCACGTCGGCATGCCGGTGCTGCTGCAGAGCGTGCGAGGCTATGCGGCGACCATGGTGGAGGCGAACGCCCGCATCGACCGCCCGTACGTGGCCACCGAGAACGCCAACCACCGCACCGACCACGCCGTCGTCGGCGC
>SEEY01000044.1 GCA_004211235.1 Rubrivivax sp. | reverse complement strand
CCCGCGCAGCCGCTCGCGCAGTGTGGCGATGCGCGCGGCCATGCTGCGCTGCAGCTGGGCGTGATGCAGCCGGAAGGGCGCCAGCAGGTCGGCCAGGGGCACGCCGTCCGGCGTGGGGGTGGCGGCGTCGGCGGCCAGTTCGGCATCGTCGAAGGCGGCCAGCAGATCGGCCTGCAGCCGCTCCAGGGCGGCGCCGGCCCAGTCGACGGCTTCGCGGCGGACAGCGGCATTGGCGCCGGCGGCCGGCGCGGTGGCGAGCACTTGCGACAGGCCGATGGCATCGGCCCAGCCCAGCGAGCCGCCCAGCCGCGCGGCCACTGGCGCTGTGCGCACCGGCGCCACACCCCATTGCAGCAGCAGCCGGGCCAGGGGCTCGGGCGCGAGAGGCTGCGTCGGGAGGGCTTGCATGGGAGGCGCGTCGCTCACGCCAGGTGCGCGAGCAAAAAGGGCAAGAGTTTAGTGAACCCCGTTCGGCAGGGGCCGCGCCCGCCCCGGGTGGAGCGCAAAATGCCGCCGTTCCAGCAGTTCGGAATCCCTCGCATGCATTCCCACGACCTCGCCGCCTGGCGTCACGAGCACGTCTTCGATACCGGCAACGCGGCCGGCGAGCGCGGTACGCGGCGCGTGTTGTGGATCACCGCAGCGATGATGGTCGTCGAGATCGCTGCGGGCTGGTTCTACAACTCGATGGCGCTGCTGGCCGACGGCTTCCACATGAGCAGCCATGCAGTCGCCATCGGCCTGAGCGTCGCCGCCTATGCCGCCGCGCGTCGGCATGCCAGCGATTCGCGCTATGCCTTCGGCACCTGGAAGATCGAGATCCTCGGCGGCTTCGCCAGCGCCATCTTCCTGCTGCTCGTCGTCGCGCTGATGGTGTATGGCTCCGTCGAGCGGCTGCTCAAGCCGGAGGCCATCCATTACCCCGAGGCGATGACCATCGCGGTCATTGGCCTGGTCGTCAACCTCGTCTGCGCCTTCATCCTCGGGGACGCCCACCATGGGCACGAGCATGGGCACAGTCATGGCCATGGGCACGACCACGGCCACGGCCACGGCCACGGCCACGCCCACCACCACGACCTCAACCTGAAATCCGCCTACGTGCACGTCGCCGCCGACGCTGCCACGTCGGTCGCGGCCATCGCGGCGCTGGCGGGCGGCTGGTGGCTGGGCTGGGGCTGGCTGGACCCGGCCATGGGCATCGCCGGCGCCGTCGTCGTGGCGCTGTGGGCCCGCACGCTGATCCGCGACACCGCCGTCGTGCTGCTGGACCGCGAGATGGATCATCCGGTCGTCGACGAGGTGCGCGAGGTCATCGCCGAGCGCGGCGCGGCCGGCGAGACCGAGATCGCCGACCTGCATGTCTGGCGCGTCGGCCGTGCCAGCTATGCCTGTGCGTTGAGCCTCGTCACCCACGACGCCGGCCTCACGCCGACGCAGGTGCGCGAATGGCTGGCCGTGCACGAGGAAATCGTCCACGCGACCATCGAGATCCACACCTGCCCAGGCGCCTGAGCCATGCCCGCCGCCACTCCGCCCGACGCCGACATCGCGCTGCGCAACGGCTGCACACGCTGGCTGCAGGGCCACCGGCCGCTGCGCTCGATGCGCGAGTCGCTGCTGGCGCTGGCCGAGGTGCCCGAGGCCGCACTGCCGCTGGACGTCTACGGCCAGGGGCGCGCCATGCAGGCGCTGGAGGCCGAGGTGGCCACGCTGCTGGGCAAGCCGGCGGCGCGCTTCATGCACAAGGGTGTGGCGGCCCAGCTGGCGGCGCTGAAGGTCTGGGCGCTGCGGCGCAACAACGCGGTCGTGGCGCTGCACCGGCAGAGCCACATCGCCATCGACGAGCAGGACGCTTTCGAGCACCTCATGGGCCTGACCGGTCAGCGGCTGGGCTATGCGGACACGCCGCTGACCGTGTCGTTGATCGACGCCTGCGCGCGCGGCGGCGTGCTGCCCGGCGCCGTCACCATCGAACTGCCGCTGCGCCGTGCCGGCTACCGGCTGCCCACGTGGAGCGAGCTGCGCGCCATCAGCTTGTGGTGCCGCGAGCGCGGCGTGCCGCTGCACTTCGACGGCGCGCGGCTGTGGGAGGCGGCGGCCCACTACGAGCGGCCCTTGCACGAGGTGGCCGCGCTGGCCGACTCGGTCTACGTGTCCTTCTACAAGGGGCTGGGCGGCCTGGCGGGCTGCGTGCTGGCCGGTGACGCCAGCTTCATCGCCGAGACGGCGCCCTGGCAGGCGCGCCTGGCCGGCAACGTCTTCACGCTGCATCCCTTCGTACTGAGTGCGCTGCACGGCCTGCGCCGCCACGCGCCGCGCATGCCGGTCTACCGCAAGCGCGCCCAAGGGCTGGCGGCGCTGCTGGCCGCCGAACCCGGCTGGCGCGTGGCGCCGGAGCCGCCGCAGGTCAACGCCTTCCAGCTGCACCTGCCGGCAGCGCCCGGGCGGCTGCGCGAGGCGCTGCTCGACGTGGCGCGGCGTGACGGCTTCTGGCTGGGTGCGCGGGCCGAGGCATCCACCGTGCTGGCGGGCGGCGCGATGATGGAAGTCGTCATCGGCGACGCGGCCGAGGACTGGACCGACACGGACGCGCTGGCCGCACTGCGGCGCGCCGTCCAGGCTGCCGGCTGACCTGCCAGGTCAGTACCGCTGGCCGGGCGTGTTGCGCGGCGTGCCGAGATGGCGGAAGGTGATGCGGCCCTTGCTCAGGTCATAGGGCGACATCTCCAGCGACACGCTGTCGCCGGCCAGGATGCGGATGTGGTGTTTGCGCATCTTGCCGCCCGTGTAGGCGATGACCTCGTGTCCGTTCGTCAGCTTCACGCGAAAGCGCGAGTCGGGCAGGACTTCGTTGACGACACCCTGCATTTCGATCAGTTCTTCTTTGGCCAATGGAGCTCCGGTCGTGAAAGCGCCTTCGGAAAATCGGTCAGGCGCGAAGAATCAAGCGCGAAAGGCTAGCACGCCTTGCGCGGGGTTGCCACCCGCTACGCAGGCGTGGCAAGGCTGGATGCGGGGGTTCCTGCGTCACCGGTTCCAGCGGCAGCAGCACGCGCCAGCCTGCATCCGTCTGCATCCGGCCGCGTAAGCCTCTTTGCGGCCGTCGTGGCGTGAGGCCGCGCTCGCAGCCGGCATGTCGCCGCGCTGCGGACCTCATCGCCCGGAGCGACCATCATGACCCTGCCCCCCTTCAAAGGCCTGCCACGCGCGCTGCTGTCCACGGCGGTGTGTACCGCGCTCGCCGGCCTGGCGACGCCCGCCGCGCAAGCCTCCAGCCACCGTGAGGCGCCGTCCATCGCCGGCTCGCCGCGCATCGACGGCACCGACTTCTACATGTTCCGCAGCTACGAGTCCGGCCGCGCCGGCTACGTGACGCTGATCGCCAACTACCTGCCGCTGCAGGACCCGTACGGCGGCCCCAACTACTTCAAGCTCGACCCGAACGCTCTCTACGAGATCCATGTCGACAGCAACGGCGACGCCAAGGAAGACGTCACCTTCCAGTTCCAGTTCAAGAACGTCTTCAAGGCCATCGCGCTGCCCGTCGGCAACCAGACCGTGCCCATCCCGCTGACGCAGGCCGGCCAGGTCACGGCGCCCAACGCAGCGGCGCTGAACGTCAACGAGAAGTTCACGCTGAACGTCGTGCGCGGCGACCGCCGCACCGGCACCAGCACGGCGGTGAACAACCCCAAGACCGGCACGCCGCTGTTCGACAAGCCCAGCGACAACATCGGCGTGAAGACGATTCCCGACTACGCCGGCTACGCCGCCCAGCATGTCTACAGCGTCGACATCCCCGGCTGCGGTGCCAGTCGCGTCTTCGTCGGCCAGCGCCAGGAGGGCTTTGCCGTCAACCTCGGCGTCATCACCGACCCGAGCCTGATCAACGCCGCCGCGGCCAATTCCATCCAGAACAAGAACGTCACGTCGCTGGCGCTGGAAGTGCCCATTGCCTGCCTGACCCAGGGCAGCGAGACGACCATCGGCGGCTGGACGACCGCCAGCGTGCGCCAGAGCCAGCTCGCCAACGCCACGCCGCCGAGCGGCTACAACACCGCCACCACGGTCGGCGGCGCCTGGGTGCAGGTGTCGCGGCTGGGCATGCCGCTGGTCAACGAGGTCGTCATCGGCCTGCCGGACAAGGACAAGTTCAACGCCTCCGTGCCGAGCAAGGACGGCCAGTTCGCCACCTATGTGACGAACCCGACACTGCCGGCGCTGCTGGAAATCGCGCTCGCGCTGCCGGGCACGGCGCCCACCAACTTCCCGCGTCTGGACCTCGTCACGACCTTCCTGACCGGCATCCCGGGCGTCAACAAGCCGGCCAATGTCGTCGCCTCGGAAATGCTGCGGCTCAACACGGCCATCGCGCCGACGGCGTTCGCGCAGCAGCAGCGCCTGGGCATCGTCGGCAGCCTGCTGAACGGCGCCAGCGACTTCGCCGGCTACCCCAACGGCCGCCGCCCGAAGGACGACATCGTCGACATCTCGCTCGTCGCCGTCATGGGCGGCCTGTGCATGGCCAATGGCAACGGCAACGCGCTCGGCTTCGGGCTTGACTGCAATCCGAGCAAGGTGCCGCTGGGCAACACGGCCTTCAAGCTGCATGACGCCGTCGACCAGGCGGTCGTGCCCTTCCTGCCGGGCTTCCCCTACCTGAACACGCCCAACCCGGGCTCCAAGTGAACCCGAAACAAGGACGCATCATGAAAATCAAGCTCATTGCAGCCGCCGCGCTGCTCGGTCTTGGCGTTGGCATCGCCGGCGCCGCGCAGGCAGCGCCCGTCCGCTTCGACAACCCGGACCCGATCAGCATCGACGCGAGCAACGTCGCCAGCTACGTTGAAGGCGGTTTCTCGCTGTCGGGGCAGGCGGCGGACTTCCTGTTGCTGGACGACGGCTTCGGCAACGGCTTTCTCGTCGGCGGCTTCCTGGGCGCCGGGCCGCTGACGTTGCGGCCGGCTTCCGGCGGCACGTTCGGCCTGGGGAGCCTCGACTTCGGCTACTTCGACCTCGGCGACACGCCCGGTGAACTTGCCATCACGGGCGTGTTGAACGGGCAGGCGGTGGCGATGCAGACGCTGACGCTGGGCGCCGCGACGACGGCGCAGTTCGGCAGCGAGTGGCTGGGCCTGAGCGAGGTCAGGTTCAGCGCGACATCGGGCTTCCAGCTCGACAACATCTCGGCCGTGCCGGAGCCGGGCAGCGCGGCGCTGCTGGCGGTGGGTCTGGGGGGATTGATGCTCAGCCGCCGGCGCCAGGCGCGGCCTGTGCGGGCTTGAGCCATGCGGGCGGCATCGCGCCGCCCGCATCTTGGGGGTCAGCGGCGCTGGCCGCCCTGCGGTGCGCCACCGGGGCCTGTGCGGCGCTCGAGGTGGCGGAAGGTGATGCGGCCCTTGCTCAGGTCATAGGGCGACATCTCCAGCGACACGTTGTCGCCGGCGAGGATGCGGATGTGATGCTTGCGCATCTTGCCGCCGGTGTAGGCGATGACCTGGTGGCCGTTCGTCAGCGTCACGCGAAAGCGCGAGTCGGGCAGCACTTCGTGCACGGTGCCCTGCATTTCAATCAGTTCTTCTTTCGCCAAGTGCGGTACTCCTTGTGGGATTGAGGATGTGGGGCCGGCGTTGCGTGCGTCAATGGCAGCGGGCCCAGGCCAGGCCTTCGGCCTTGGCATAACGCAGCGCGGCCCGCGCGCTGATGAATTGCGGCGTGAAATGCATGACGCGGTCCACGCTGGACATGCCCTGACCGGAACGGATCGACACGACGGCGCCGAAGCCACCATCGTTGCGAGCCAGGATCATGGGAGAGACGACATAGCGCCCCACTTCGATGTTCTTCTTGTTGTTCAAGTTCTTCTTCTTGGAATGGCCGCGCCAGGCCCATCGGGCCGGCGCGGGTCGGGCGCGCGTGGCGCCCCCGTCGCTCAGAGCGACTTGATGTTCGAGGCCTGCAGGCCCTTCGGACCTTGCTTGGTCTCGAATTCGACCTTGGCGCCTTCGGCCAGCGAGCGGAAGCCGCCGCTGTTCTTGATTTCGCTGTGGTGGGCGAACAGATCCTTGCCGCCGTTGTCAGGCGTGATGAAGCCGAAGCCCTTGCCGTCGTCGAACCACTTCACGGTGCCGATTTCTGTAGTCATGGTGTTTCCTTGGAAAGTTGGAATGGATAGAACCCTCCGCGGGCGAAATGCCGTGCAGAGACAGAAACACTCAAGAACACTCACCGGGAGTTGCTGAAGCGAGCCGCTCGCGAGAACGGGCCAGGGGATGGCCGGCGGGGCTGCAATAAGACCTTGAGAAAACGGTCTTGCGCGAATCTATGGCCCGGATTGTACCGCCTGGCTGGCAATCGCCCTAGCGCGCCAAGGCCAAAGCGGGATTGCCGCACGGTGACCCCGCCGGCGCCACGCCGCAGTTCAGCGCTCCGGCGCGCCGTTGATGAAGCCGGCCACGTCTTCCAGCACCGGCGCCAGCCAGCGCAGCGGGCGGCCGAAGGCGCCGATCAGCGTCATGTGGCCGACGCGGTCGTAGCGCTTGAACGTGACTGGCACACCCGACGCCTGCAGGCGCTCCGCCAGCGCCTGCGAATTGCGCTGCGGGTCGACCAGCTTGTCGCTGGCCGCCGCGCCCAGGAAGCTGCGCGGCGCCCCGGCGCCGGCATGCGCCAGCGGCTGCGTGCCTTCCGGATAGTTCGGGTGGAAGAACACCGGCTTCGCGTCCGGGTTCTCGATGGGCAGGAAGTCGTAGGGCCCGGCGAGGCCGACGAAGCCCGCCAGCTCGCGCGGCGCATGGCCGGTGGGCGCGAGCCAGCGGGCATCCAGCGCCAGCATGGCGGCGTTGTAGCCGCCGGCGCTGTGGCCCATGACGAAGACGCGCCGCGGGTTGCCGCCCAGCCCTTGCGCATGGCCGAGCCCCCAGGCCAGCGCGGCGGCGCTGTCGTGCAGGAAGTCGGGGTAGCGCACCTCCGGGTAGAGGCGGTAGTCGGCCACCAGCGTCAGGATGCCGCGGGACGCCAGCGCCTCGCCGACAAACGCATAGTCGCCGCGCTCGCCGTTGTTCCACGAGCCGCCGTAGAAGAACACCACCACCGGCCAGCCGCCCGCCGGCGCGGCGCTCGCCGGGCGGTACACGTCCAGCTGCTGGCGCGGGTGCGCGCCGTAGGCCACGCCGGCCGTGCGGGTGTAGGTGTCGCCGGGCGCCAGCGCGTTCAGCGCCGTCACGGGCGAGCAGGCCGCGAGCAGCGTCAGCACGACCAGTGTGGTCAGCAGGGCGAGCGTGGTCATCTTCATCATGGGCATGCCGGGTGTACGCGGTGCGGGTCTATCCGGATCGGCCGCCGGCTCAGAGCTGCGTGCGCAGCGTGCGCGCGAGCAGTTCCCACATCCGCTCCGACACGGGCCGGTCGCGCCATTGCTGCAGCGTGATGCGCCGCCCCTTCGCCCAGTCCGCCTCGAACACGGCCTGTTGCTCGCGGCCGAAGTCGGCATTCAGCACGTTCAGGTTGGCCTCGTCGTTGAGCCGGAATGAGCGGTTGTCGAAATTGGTGGAGCCCACGGACGAGAACACGCCGTCGACCACCAGGCCCTTCACATGGAACATCGTCGGCTGGTATTCGGCGAACTCGATGCCGGCTTCCAGCATCGGGCCCCAGGTGCTGCGCGAGGCCTTGCGCACGGTCTCGGAATCGATGTGGCCGCTGGGTGTGAGGATGCGCACCCTCACGCCGCGGCGGGCGGCGTCGACCAGCGTGCGGATGGTCAGGTCATCCGGCACGAAATACGAGTTGGCGAGGTCGATGCTCCGGCGCGCCGCGGTGATGGCCAGCAGGTACATCAGGTGCATGCTTTCGCTGCCGCCGCTGGGCGAGCTGCTGAACATCTGCGCCGTGTACGGCCCGGCCGGCTGCAGGGCCGGGAAGTAGGCCTCGCCGTGCAGCACCGCGCCAGTCGCGCGGACCCAGTTGTCCAGGAAGACCGACTGCATCTGCGCCACGACCGGGCCGGTGACGCGGTAGTGCGTGTCGCGCCATTCGTCTGGATTGCGGGCGTTGCCGCGCCACAGGTCGGCAATGCCCACGCCGCCGGTGAAGCCGACACGGCCGTCGACGATCAGCAGCTTGCGGTGTGTGCGGTTGTTCAGCCGGCCCCAGTCGGCCCAGTTCGGCTTGTGGAAGCGCTCGCAGGCCACGCCGGCGGCCTTCATCTCGTCGAGCATGGCGGTGTCCATCTTCATGCTGCCGACCCAGTCGAGCAGCACGTTGACTTTCACGCCAGCCCGCGCGCGTTCGGTGAGCGCGTCGACGAACTCGCGGCCGATGGTGCCGGACCAGTAGATGTAGGTCTCGAAGTTCACCGTCTTCTGCGCCGAGCGGATGGCCGCCAGCATGGACGGGAAGATCTGGTCGCCGTTCACCAGCGTCTCCACCTGGTTGCCCTCCACCAGCGGCGGCCCCAGCAGCGCGCTGAGCGAGCGGCGGAACTCCGCATCGTCCGTCTCGTAGAGCTTGGGCAGCTTTTCGTCGATCTTCTTCTCGGCTGTCGACAGGTTCTGGAACAGCAGCACCGCGAGCAGCGTCGCCGTGAACGTCGCGAGGATCACGACCCAGGTGGGAGTCTTTGCTGCCTTCATGAATGGTTTCGTGTTCGCCTCTGCCAGCGCCGGGTTGGGCCGCAGCGATGCTAGGCAGTGCGCGGCCCGGCTGGCGTAGGCGGGTGCCGCTTCTCGGCGGCTTCCCGCCGCCGGTTTCAGTCCAGCGGCTGCGTCTGCGGCGTGCGCTGGAAGGCGGCCTTGTCGAAGCCCAGTTCGGCCGCCCGGGCCAGCAAGGCCTGCAGCGCGGCCTCGTCCATCTGCGGCGTGCGCGACAGCACCCAGGCGTACTGCCGGTTCGGCGCGCCCACCAGCACCTGGCGGTAGCTTTCGTCCAGGGCCAGCACCCAGTAGTCGCCGTAGAAGGGCCAGAAGAAGGTGACGCGCAGCTTGGCGTTGCCGCTGCCTTTCACGACCTTGGCATGGCCGCGCACGCCGTCCACGCTGCCATCCGCCACGCGGCAGCGGTTCTCCACCGCGACGCGGTCACCGTCGGGCCGGTAGCGCGCCTGCGTGTCGGCCACGCACTGCTTCTGGAAGCGGTTAGGCAGCAGCGCGATCTCGTACCAGGCGCCGGCGTAGCGGGCCAGGTCGACGCTGGGCACGGTGGGCAGTGGCGCCGACGCGGCAAGGCCCGTGAGTGGGGCGACCAGCGCGGCGGTCAGCAGGGCGGTCGGCAGATGTCGCATGGGCTCGGGCGGGGTTGGCAGGCGGTGCCGCCGATTCTGCGCGCCGGGCAGGCCGCTGCTGCAGCCGCTTGCTCAGCGCGTTGTCAATGCCGCCACGAGCGCCTTCGCCACGGCGTCGCTGGAGTGCGGGTTCTGGCCGGTGATCAGGTTCCCGTCCTGCTCGACGTGGCTCAGCATCGGCAGCAGCGCGGAGTGGAAGTCGGCGCCGCCGGCCTTCATCTCGTCTTCCAGCAGGAAGGGCACGACATCCTTCAACCGCGCCAGAAACTCCTCGGCGTTCGTGAAGCCGGTTGCGCGCCGGCCCGCGAAGAACGGCTGGCCATCAGCGCGCCGGGCATGCACCAGCGCCGCCGGGCCATGGCAGACGGCGGCGATCACCTTGCCCGCGGCGTCGTGCCGCTGTACCACGGCGTGCAGCGTCGCGTCCCGCGCCAGGTCCACCATCGGGCCGTGGCCGCCGGGGATGAACACCGCGTCGAAGGTCTCGTCCTGCACCGACGCCAGCGTCACGCTCTGCTGCAGCGCGGCCAGCGGCCGGGCCCAGGTTTCGCGCTCCTTGTCGCTGGGTTCCGTCTTCGGGTCCAGCGGCACGGCGCCGCCGTGGGGCGAGGCGACGGTGACGGCGATGCCCGCCTCGATGGCTGCCAGATAGGGCACCGCGAACTCTTCCAGCCACAGGCCGGTCGGGTGGTCCGGCGCGAGCTGGGTGGCACTGGTGGTGACGAAAAGGGCGCGCATGGCAGGCTTTCAAAGTGACAGCCAGTCAATCTATGCGGTGCCAGGCGCCCGGTTTGTAGGCGGCCAGGCCAGGCGGGGCGGCGCCCGCGCTGATCAGCCCGGCTCGCCCGGCTGAGGCCCGTCGTAGCCCTCGACGATGACGATGTCCGTCTCGGCGGAGGCCTGGCGCAGGGCGATCTGCGGTGCGTACTCGGGCGAGCGGTAGCAGGCCAGCGCCACTTCGTAGCTCGGAAACTCGATCAGCACGTTGCGCCCCCGGCTGCTGCCCTCGGGGTTCTCGAATTGCCCGGCGCGCACGAGGAACCGGCCGCCGAACTTGGCGAACACGGCGTCGTTGCGCTGCACGTAGAGCTTGTATTGCTCGGCGTCGGAGACGTCGACGCGGGCGATCCAGTAGGCCTTGGGCATGGGGAGTCCAGTGAATGAGCGGGAGGGGCGCTATTTCAATGCGTCCAGCATCGCCGCCGCCGGCCCAGGGGTTTGGGCGTCAGATCGGCGACCCCGCCCCGGCCCCGAGCGCGCCGGCCGGGCGCGCTTTCACCAGCGGTTGCCACGCGAAGAACGTCGCCGAGCGCCACAGCCACTCGAGCGGGCCGTAGTGGAAGCGCGCCAGCCACCAGCGGCTGAAGGCGATCTGGCCCGCAAAAATGGCCAGGCAGATCAGCACGTTCACGGCCGGTGAGGTCTTGGTGAACAGCGCCAGGCCGAAGCTGTAGAAGATCAGCAGGCCGGAGAGCGTCTGCGTCAGGTAGGACGTGAGCGCCATCTTGCCGATGTCGCCCAGCGGCGCCAGGCGCCCGGCCCAGCGCGGCCTGGCCATCAGCAGGGCGATGCCGCTGATGTAGAACACCGTGCAGGCGGCGTTGTAGAAGTCGATCGGGAACTCGGCAACCCAGTACGCCCAGCCGCGGTCTTCCAGCTTGAGCGACATCGCCATCGCCGTGCCGGCAACCGCCAGCCCCACCGCCAGGCTGACCAGCATCGCTTGCCAGGATCGCTTCCACACCGCGTTGAAGGTGGGCCGCGCTGCCTCGCCCTGGTCGAACCAGCGCAAGCGCCCGATCAGCATGCCCAGCAGGAAGAAGCCGAAGGTGATCCACAGCCGGCCGCTGGTGAGCTGGTAGTCGATCTTGGTGCCGAACGCCTGCAGGTTGCCCAGCAGCATGTCGACGAAGCCGCTGTACTTGACGAAGTCGAAGTAGGCGGCGCTGTCCTTCACATAGTCGCCGGCCATGAAGTCCACCTTGCCGGTGCGCAGCAGCGCCATGAGCTCGAACACCTTGGTCGGCAGGTTGAGCACCAGCACCGTGCCCAGCACCAGCAGCGCCCGGTTGCTCAGGTGGCGCGCAAAGATCAGCAGGAAACCCAGCGGCACATAGATGGACAGGATGTCGCCCCGCCACAGCAGGTGATGCACGGTGGCGATCAGCCCCAGCACGGCCAGCCGCCAGCCGAAGCGCAGCGCCACGTTGTCGCCGCGCCGCGCGAGGCTGTCGATCTGGATGGTGAAGCTCAGCCCGAACAGGAAGGAAAACACCGAGAAGAACTTGCCCATGACGAAGAGCACGTTGGCGCCAAAGGCCAGGCCGCTCGGGATCGTCTGGAACTTCTGGAACAGCTCCTGCGGCAACGGGCCGGCCGTGTACCAGACGAGCATGTGCGCGTACAGGATGCCGAACAGCGCGAAGCCGCGGAGCACGTCGACGGTGACCAGGCGCTCGCGGGGCGGCGAGGCGAATGCAGATGTCGTGGACATGGCGTTCCTCGGGTTTCGACGGGCGTGAAGTGCGCCGCGTGCCGGGGTCAATTCCTGACCCGGCGGCACCGTAGCAGCGGCATTCGCACCGGCCAGGTCGCCATGCGACGAGTTGCCGAACAAGCGGGACGGATTGCAGATTCGACATTCGAAGCGCGGCCCGCCCGCCGCGCTCGGTCGGGGTTGTCGCCTCGCCTATTTCGAAGTGGCGATCGTTGCCTGCGTGACCCCGAGCTTGCCCGCCACCTGCTTGGCGATCTCCCGGCCCAACCAGACACCGCCGGTCTTGCCCAGGCGGCTCGGGGTCAGGGTGCTGGGGGTCTGGGCGAAAACGTCAGCACCTGCGCTGTCGCGTTCGGAAAGCCCATCGAACTGCCAATGCACCCCCAGAAAGACGCGGCTGATGGAGTTGTCGACGATGCCGCGCCAGAGGCTGTCTGTCGTGATCGGCTTCAGATCGCGGGGCTTGAGCGTGCGCGGCTCGGTGTTGATGCCGTTGAACTCGTCGGAGGTGAAGTTCAACTGGATGTCGTCATCACCCTCCGCATTGAACTTCGCCAGCTTCTTTTCGGCCAGATACAGGCGCAGGAGTTCGAACGCCGCCCCGCCGAAGGTGGCATGGCCCGACGGGTAGGCCGGAAAGTCCGGCGTCAGCGCCAGGCCGCGCTTGTTGGTGTCGGGGCGGC
>SEEY01000628.1 GCA_004211235.1 Rubrivivax sp. | reverse complement strand
CGATGTGGGCCTGGGGCGTGTTCCTGCTGATCTCGCCGTGGCTGACCGACCTGGGCTGGGCGACGCTGATCGGCGGCGGCACGGCCATTGGCTGGTGGGCCTGCACGCGCTGCGCCCAGCACATGAACACGCCCGACCCGGGCTCCATCGTCTGGGACGAGGTGCTGGCCTTCTGGCTCATCCTGTGGCTGATCGGCCCCAGCTCCCTTGTCGGCCAGTTGATCGCCTTCGGCCTGTTCCGCTTTTTCGACGCCGCCAAGCCCGGCCCGGTGGGCTGGGCGGACCGGCTCTTCAAGGCCGAGCGCGGTGCCCCGGTCGGCTGGGCCCAGGGCCTGGGCATCCTCATCGACGACTTCGTGGCGGCGGCCTGTACGCTCGCCGTCATCGCGCTCTACCGCTATTTCTTGGGGTAATGCCATGTCCACCAGCCATGCCACGGACAACGCCGACCTGATCAACCGCATCGCCGTGGCGCTGATGCAGCGGCGCGAGCGCATCGGCACGGCCGAGAGCTGCACCGGCGGCCTCATTGCCGCGGCCTGCACGGACCTGGCCGGCTCCAGCCAGTGGTTCGAGCGCGGCGTCGTCAGCTACAGCAATGAGGCCAAGGCCGAGCTGCTCGGCGTGCCCAAGGGCCTGATCGCGCTGCATGGCGCCGTCAGCGCCGAGGTGGCCGAACACATGGCGCGCGGCCTGCTGGCGCATGCGCCCATCGACTGGGCGCTGTCGGTCACCGGCATCGCCGGCCCCACCGGCGGAAGCGAGGCCAAGCCGGTCGGCACGGTCTGGCTGGCGCTGGTGCACGCCGGCCGGCCGGCTCGGGTCTGGCGCGAACTCTTCAGCGGCGACCGCCAGGCGGTGCGGGCGCAGACGGTGACGGCGGGGTTGACGGCGCTTTGCGAGGCGCTGGAGGACCGGGACAGCTAACCCGAGGCCCGGCCAGTTCAGCCGAGCTTGGCCATCACGCTCTCGGCCGTCATGGCCACGCCTTCCGGCGGCTGCCAGGCCTGTGCCCAGGCGATGAACTGCTCCTGCGGCATCGGCTTGCAGATGAAGTAGCCCTGGCCTTCGTCGCAGCCCAGGCGGCTCAGCATGCCCCAGGCCTTGGCGGTCTCCAGCCCCTCGGCAACGACGGTGAGGCCCAGGTTGTGCGCCAGCTCGATGGTCGAGCGCACGATGCGCGCGTCGTCCAGGTCGCGTTCCATCGCCATGACGAAGCTCTTGTCGATCTTCAGCTCGTCCACCGGGAGGCGCTTCAGGTAGGCCAGCGAGGAATAGCCCGTGCCGAAGTCGTCGATGGACAGCTTGAAGCCCAGCGCATGCAGATGTTCCAGCGTCGAGAGTGCCCGTTCGGGGTCGTCCATGATGGCGCTCTCGGTGATCTCCAGGCAGATGGACGACGCCGCCACGTTGCGCGGGGCGATGAGCGCCTCGATCTTGGCCGGCAGCTCCTGGTCCATCAGATCGCGTGTGGACAGGTTGACCGACAGCCGCAGCGTCAGGCCCGCATCCTGCGCCTCGCGTGCGAACTTGGCGGCGCCTGACAGCACCCAGGCGCTGAGCATGCGGATGAAGCCGGTCTGTTCCGCGAACGGAATGAACTGCATCGGCGGCACCAGGCCGCGCGTCGGGTGCTGCCAGCGCACCAGCGCCTCGGCGCCGATGACGCGGCCGCTCTGCAGGTCGATCTTGGGCTGCAGGAACAGGCGCAGCTCGTCGTCCTCGACGGCGCGCCGCAGCTCTGACAGCAGCGACAGCGACTCCTGGCTGCCTGCGTCGAGCTGGGCGTGATAGATCAGGCTGCCGCATTGCCGCGTCTTGGCCGCGTACATTGCCAGCTCGGCCCTGCCGAGCAGCACGTTGACGTCCAGGCCGTGTTCCGGGAAGAGGGCGATGCCGATGCCGGCGCCGAGGTCGATGGTCTCGTTGTCGATGTGCAGCGGGTTCTCGAAGTCCTTCAGGATGGCCAGCGCCGCCTCGCTGGCCAGCCGGGCGTCGGTGTGGGCCATCAGCACGGCGAACTCGTCGCCCGACAGGCGCGCGAGCACCGAGTGCGCCGGTGCGCACAGCGCCCGCAGCCGCTCGGCCACGCTCTGCAGCAGGCGGTCGCCGACGTCATGGCCGAGCACGTCGTTGACATGCTTGAAGCGGTCCAGGTCCAGCATCAGCACGGCGCCGGGCGCATCGCTGTTGACGAGGTGGTGGTGCAGGAATTCGGCGAAGCGCGCCCGGTTGGGCAGCAGCGTCAGCGGGTCCACATAGGCCAGGTTGTTGACGAGGGCGTCGCGGCGCCGGATGCCCTCGCGCATGCTTTCGAGCGCCAGGGCCAGCTTGCGCACTTCGTCCAGGTGCGAGGTGGCTGGCACGGGCGTGTCGTAGTCGCCGCGCTCGAGCCGCCGCGCCGCGGCCGACAGCGCCGTGATCGGGTTGCTGATGCCGCGCGCCAGCAGCACGCTGACCAGCGCGAACACGGCCACGCCGAGCAGCGTGATGCCCAGCAGCACGAGCTGCAGCCGCTGGTAGGGCGCCAGGGCGACATCCAGCGAGCGCAGCAGCAGCACGCCGAGCTGCGGCGCGCTGGCGAGCAGCGGCACGAAGCGCGCGCGCAGCCGCTCGCCGCCCAGCGCCAGCACGCCTTCCTGCGGCGGCGTGCTGCCCAGTTCGCCCTGCAGCGCCGCCGACGGGGCGGCACCGAGGTTGGCGGCGACGCTCAGCCAGCGCTGGCGGGCGGGCTGCAGCAGCAGCGCGCTCTCCAGCCCGGACAGGGCCTTCAAATCGTCCAGCACGTCGCGGTTCAGCTC
>SEEY01000627.1 GCA_004211235.1 Rubrivivax sp. | reverse complement strand
CTGCAGGCCGCCGCCGAGGATGCCCGCGGTCAGGCTGTGGGCCACGAACAGGCCCAGGCCGCAGCCGCCCTGTCCGAAGGTGGTGGTGAAGAAGGGCTCGAAGGCGCGCGCCACGTCCGCAGCGGGCATGCCGATGCCGTCGTCCTGCACTTCCAGCGTCAACCGGCCGGTGCTGCCGGCGCTGCGGTGAGCGCTGATGGCGACGTGGCCGACGCGGCCATCGCGGAAGGCGTGCACGCTGGCGTTCTCCAGCAGCTGCTCCAGCACCTGCTGCAGCACTTCGGGATAGCCATCGAGCATGAAGCCCTCCGGCAGCGCGCACTGCAGCTGCACGCGCTCGACGTCCAGGCGCGCCCGCACACGCGCCCAGGCCAGCAGCACCGCCTGGCGCAGGTCGAAGCGCGAGCGCTCGGCGCGGCCGCTGCCCTCGGTCAGCTGCCTGAAGCGGCTGATCAGGCGCAGCGCGCGGTCGACGTTGTGCTCGACCAGCTCGGTGCCCGAGCGCGTCTGCGCGACCCAGTCCGTCAGCTCCTGGCGCTTGAGCGGTGCGCCGCCGGCCATGCGTTCGGCAAACGCTTCACTGCGGGCATGCATGGCGCTGGCGCCCAGCAGCGCATTGCCCAGCGGCGTGTTCATCTCGTGGGCGATGCCGGCCAGCAGCTGCCCGAGCGCCGCCACCTTGCGGCTGTTGACGAGTTCGTCCTGCGCCGCCAGCAGCTCGGCCGTGCGCGCCTGCACCTGCTCCTCCAGCCATTGCGCGGCACGGCGCCGCTCCTCGGCGCGGCGGGCCTGGTCGATGGCGATGCCGGCGAGGTGGCTGGCGGTGTTCAGCGCGCTCAGTTCCTCGGCCGAGGGCCGGCGGATCTCGCGGTAATACATCGCGAAGCTGCCGATGACGCGCTGCCCGGGCTCCTGCGGCAGGGGCCCGGGCCCGTGGATGGGCGCCGACCAGCAGGCCCTGAAACCGTAGGGCAGGGCCAGCGCGCGGTACTGTGCCCACAACGGGTGGGTGGCGATGTCGTCGACGACGACGATGCGGTCGTCGAACATGGCCGTGCCGCAGGAGCCCGCCGTCGGGCCGATCTCGGCGCCGTCCAGCGCCTGCATGTAGTCGGCCGGCATGCGCGGCCCTGCGCCCAGGCGCACGTGGCGGCCATCCAGGTCCAGCAGCAGCACCGTGCAGTACAGGCCGTCGAACTGCGCCTCGATCAGCGCCGTCAGCCGGTTCAGCACCGGCTGCAGCGCCTGGCCGGTGGCCACCATCTCGAGCAGCTCGTTCTTGGCCTGGTTGAGCACATCGGCGAACTGCATGCGGGTGACGTCGACCATGCAGACCGCGAGCTGTGCTTCGCCGTCGCGCTCGGTGAGCGTCAGGTGCAGCTCATGCAGCCGGGCCTCGCCCTCGCGGGTCTGGAAGGTCCAGGGCAGGCTCAGCGAGCCGGCCTGCTGCACCCGCGCCAGCACGCCATCCAGCGTCTCGGCCGACGGCCGGCCGTCGGGTTGGCGCAGGGGGCACAGCAGCGACAGCGGCATGCCTTTCAGGGCCTGGGGGTCGTAGCCCAGGACCTTGGCGCGGCCCGAGGCCGTGCCGATGATGGGCAGGTCCGACATTGCCTTCACGAGCAATATCGCGACATGGGTCATGTCGTTCATCTCGGCCTCCGCTGCGCTGGGCCTTGGGCTTTCGCCGGCCACTGAGGGGGCTACTGTGCGCCGTATCGGGGCCATGAGGCAACTGTCACGTCCCGGACGCGGTGAGGCCAGAATCGCGGCCATCGCACTTCCCAGACCGCGGACCCGCCATGCCCCAGATGCTGTTCATCCTCGAACCCCTCGGCCAGCGCGCCGAACGTGGCCGCGCCGCCGGCGAGGTCGTCTACCAGCGCATGCTCGACTTCGCTGCCGAGCTGCAGGCCGAAGGGCTGCTGCTGGGCGTGAACTCCCTCGGCTCGGCCGCCAAGCGTCTGGCCAGGCGTGATGGCAATGCCCAGGTCTGGGACGGCCCCTTCGCCGAGTCCAAGGAAATGGTCGGCGGCTATTTCCTGCTCGATACCGAGGACGAAGCGGTCGCCCTGGCGTGGGCCGAGCGCTGCCCGGCGGCGGACTGGGCGACGATCGAGATCCGTGCCGTAGGCCCCTGCTATACATGACGCCCCTGCCTCGGGTGTCGCCCCGAGGAGCGTGCGTGTGGCCAGCGGGCCCGAACCCCCACCTATCGCAAAGACTGCGTACTTTCCCGGACGTTGTCGAAACCCGCAGGCATGGTTCGTCGTGGCGGTGAAGGCAGCAAAAGAAGCGTGCTGCCGCCCACCCCCAGGAGAGACCCGCCATGCGATTCATGATCCAAGTCCGCGCCACCGACGTCAGCGAGCGCGGCGACCCGCCCGGCCCCGAGTACGCGAAGCTGTTCGAGGAGATGGGCGCCTTCCACGGCGAGATGGCGCGTGCCGGCGTGCTGCTGGACGGCGCAGGACTGCGGCCCAGCCGCGACGGCTGGCGCCAGCGCTACGACGCCCAGGGGCGTCTTGAGACGGTCGACGGCCCCTTCGCCGAGGCCAAGGAGCTGATCGCCGGCTACACGCTGATCCAGGTGCGTGACGAGGACGAAGCGCGGGCCTGGGCCAGCCGCTTCCCGATGCCCTTCATCGGCATCGCCTGCGAAGTTGAAGTGCGGCGGCTCTACGAAGAGGCCGACTTCGCGCCCGGCGGCGACATGGCCATCCGCAGCGAGTGAGGAGAGCGCCATGAGCAACCTCTCCATCATCCTGATCTGCCTCGGCGTGGCCGTCCTGCTGTTGCTGGCC
>SEEY01000626.1 GCA_004211235.1 Rubrivivax sp. | reverse complement strand
GGCTGCTGCGCTTCCAGGCGCTGACGATGGGCAACGGCGACTGCGCGATCACGTCGGGGCAGCTGGTGCGTTAAATCGAGGCCTTGCTGCGAAGTCGCGGCACTACGCGGCTTGGTTAGGAATGCGGCGCGGCACGTGCGCGATGAAGCGGTCGGCCCCCGGGATTGGCCGCCCGCCTGAATCGGTCAGCGCCCGACCGGCTGACCCGCCATGTGCCGGGCAAGTTCGGCACGTGGGCTGTGCGGGTGCTGCTCGCCCAGGTCGGCCAGCGCCATGTGGGAGAGCCTGGCAGCTTCGTCCAGGCGACCCGCGGCCGACGCGATTCGTGCCAGCCGCAGGTTCGAGTCGGCCCGCTCGCTCGGCGACTGTGCCACCGGCGCAGGGTCGAGCTTGGCGGCGCCGCTGGCGGCAGATGCCGCGCCGGGAACGGCTGCGGCCTGGCCTGGGTTCGAGGCCAGGGCGACCAGCTCGAGCGCCGCGCGGTGCGTCCAGGTCCGCGTGGCCTTTGCGTCTTGCAGCGTCTTCACCAAACCTGATGCCGTGGCGCGCGCAGCGGCGGTATCGCCACTCGCCCATTGCGCTTCGGCGAGTGACAGCGAGAGGCGAAACCCGGTCGGCCCGTTGCGGTTGCCCGTCGAAAGCGCCCGCTGTTCGACTATCAGCCGCCGTACCGCCTCGTCCGCCCGCCCGGTCAGCGCGAGCCAGCGCGCCTCTTCCACCGCCACGGCCTCGGGTTCACGAACCTTCAGGGCTTCGAGCGGCGGCTCGCTGCCAGCTCTCATGTAGGCCCCTGCCGCGTCGAGGTCGCCGTACAGCAGTTCGGTTTCCAACTGTCGGCCTCGCAGCATCAGCCATGCGGCGTGGCCCTCGGGCGTGTCGACCGCCTTCAGTACCGCGGCTCGCTGCGACAGCAGTTGCCGCGCCTCGCTGAAGCGGCCTTGGCGGGCGATGGCCGAGCCGAGCCGGGCGATGTTGGTGACCGTGTCACGGTCGGTGGCGCCAAACAACTCCTCGCAGCGGCGAGCCGCTTCGCGCAATGCCAATTCGGCCCGAGCGAGCTGGCCGTTGGCCATCAGCGCGGGCGCCAGGTCGCCCAGGCTCTGCGCCAGTTCGGCGCTTTCAGAGCCGGGGCGCGCCTCGAAACCGTCCTGCGCCTGCTGGGCGAAGCGCAGTGCGGCCGCATCGTCGACGCCCAGGTTCAGGCGGCCCAGCATCTGGAGCACCGAGAAGTGCTCGGGCTCGAGCGCGAAGCTGCGCTGCGCCTGGGCTTCGGCATCGAGCAAAAGGCGGTGCGCCTCGGCGCGTTTGGCGTTCTTCACCAGCACGCGGGCCAGGTCGGTCGAAATTGCGGCGCGCGCTGGCGGCGTCGCCACTTCGGTGTCGCCCGCCGACCCGGCCAGGCCTTCACGCAACACGGCCTCGGCTTCGTCGAAGCGGCCCAGCTGTTCGAGCGCGCGGCCCACCGTCATGTGGGCAAACATGACGCGCCGGGCGTCCGCGCCGGTGGCCTTCAACAGCGCAAGGTAGCGGCGCCCGACGTCGAGCGCGCCCTCGAAGTCGCCCGCGAAACTAAGTTGCACGCTGACGGCATTGAGCATGCCGATCAGCTCCTGCGGCCGTACCGAGTACTGTGGCTCGATCTCCTTCAGCTTGTCTTGCAGCAGCCGCGTGACCGCACGAGGCTTCGCGAGTGCTGCCGGGTCCGCGTTGGCCACGGCGGCCATCGCTTCGACATATAGTTGGCGCACCGCCTCCTGGCGGTTCAGCGCCTGTTCCGCGAGCTCGGCCTGCCGCCGCGCCGCCACCGCCTGCCAGACCGCCACCGCGGTGCCGATCACCAGCGCGCACGCCACGGCGCCGGCGGCCACAAATGGCACGCGGTGGCGCCTCACCAGTTGGCGCGAGCGGTAGGCCAGCGTGTCGGGCCGTGCGGTGACCGGGTCGCCACGCAGGTGGCTGCGCAGGTCCTGCGCGAGCGCATCGACGGTGGCATAGCGCTGCTCGGGCTGCTTCTTCAAGGCCCGGTTGAGGATGGCATCCAGGTCGCCCTTGAGCTGTTTGCGGGTGGGCAGGTCCGTGGCAGCCTCGCTGGCGGGGAGCGGGTGGGCCGAGGTGATGGCTTCCTCGAGCTCAGCGGCGCTGCCACGCTTGAGACGATAGGGCCGCTGGCCAGTCAGCAATTCGTAGGCCACCACTGCCAGGCTGTAGACATCGCTGGCGGTGCTCAGCGGCTCGCCGCGGATCTGCTCGGGGCTGGCGTAGTCGAGAGTCAACGCGCGACCGACCTGCTGCGTGAGCGCTGTTTCCTGGGTGCGGTCTCCTTCCATCAGCTTGGCGATACCGAAGTCGAGCAGCTTCACGCGCCCGTCGGTCGAGACGAGGATATTCGCCGGCTTCAGGTCACGGTGCACGACCAGCTGCGCGTGCGCGTGGGCTACCGCGGCCATTACCTGTAGAAGCAGCATGACGCGCTCGCGCACCGGCAGCGCGTGCGCGCTGCAGTACGCGTCGATCGGTTCACCCGCGACAAACTCCATCGCGAGAAATGGTCGGCCCTGCGCATCGATGCCGGCGTCATAAAGCCGCGCAATGTGTTCGTGCTCGAGACCCGCGAGGATCTCGCGCTCGCGCCCTAGCCGCTCGGCGAAGGCATCGCCCCAGACGGCCCGCGGCAATTTCAGCGCCACGCGGCGCTTCATCATGCCGTCGGATCGCTCGGCGAGCCACACCGTGCCCATGCCCCCCCGCCCGATTTCGGAGATGAGCTGGTAGGCGCCGATCTGCATGCCTTGGGCCAAGCTGGCGCCCGGCACGTCGACA
>SEEY01000625.1 GCA_004211235.1 Rubrivivax sp. | reverse complement strand
CCCCCGCTTGACGTGCATGCGGCCGTACTCGGCGCAGCGGCTCAAGCTCGGGATCTGCTTGCCGGGGTTCAAGGTGCCGGCCGGGTCGAAGGCGGCCTTGAGACCGAGCATCTGGTCCAGCTCGGCGGTGCTGAACTGCACGCACATCGAGTTCAGCTTCTCGACGCCCACGCCGTGCTCCCCCGTCACCGTGCCGCCTAAAGCCACGCTGCGCTCCAGGATCTCGGCGCCGAACTGCTCGCAGCGGTGCAGCTGGTCGGGGTCGTTGGCGTCGAACAGGATGAGCGGATGCAGGTTGCCGTCGCCGGCGTGGAAGACGTTGGCGCAGCGCAGGCCGTACTTTTTCTCCATCTGCTGGATGTCGAGCAGGATGGTGGCCAGGTGCTTGCGCGGGATGGTGGAGTCCATGCACATGTAGTCGGGGCTGATGCGGCCGCTCGCCGGAAAGGCGTTCTTGCGGCCGCTCCAGAACTTCAGGCGCTGGGCTTCGTCCTCGCTCACCTGGCAGCGCGTGGCGCCTGCCGCCTGCAGCACCGCTTCCATGCGTGCGATCTCCTCGGCCACTTCCTCCGGTGTGCCGTCGCTCTCGCACAGCAGGATGGCTTCGGCGCTCAGGTCGTAGCCGGCGTGGACGAAATCTTCCACCGCGGCGGTCATCGGCCTGTCCATCATCTCCAGGCCCGCCGGGATGATGCCGGCCGCGATGATGGCGGCCACCGCGTCGCCGGCCTTGCGCACATCGTCGAAGCTGGCCATCAGGCAGCGCGCCAGGCGCGGCTTGGGCACGAGCTTGACGGTGACCTCGGTGACGACGGCCAGCATGCCTTCGCTGCCGATGACGAGGGCCAGCAGGTCCAGGCCCGGCGCGTCCAGCGCTTCGGAGCCGAACTCGACCGGCTCGCCCTCCGCAGTGAAGCCGCGCACGAGCAGCACGTTGTGCAGCGTCAGGCCGTACTTCAGGCAGTGCACGCCGCCGCTGTTCTCGGCGACGTTGCCGCCGATGGAGCAGGCGATCTGGCTGCTGGGGTCGGGCGCGTAGTACAGGCCCAGCGGCGCGGCGGCCTCGCTGATGGCGAGGTTGCGCACGCCGCACTGCACACGGGCGGTGCGGGCCAGCGGGTCGACGGACAGGATCTTGTTGAACTTGGCCAGCGCCAGCGTGACGCCGAGTTCATGCGGCATCGCGCCGCCCGACAGCCCGGTGCCCGCGCCGCGCGCGACCACCGGCACGCCCAGGCGGTGACAGGCCTTGAGCACCGCGGCGACTTCCCCTTCGGTCTCGGGCAGCGCCACGGCCAGCGGACGCTGGCGGTAGGCGGTCAGGCCGTCGCACTCATAGGGCGTGGTCTGCTCGGCCTGGTGCAGCAGTGCGTGCGGCGGCAGCAGCGGGGCGAGCGCCGCGATGACGGCGGCGCGGCGGGCAGACAGGTCGTTGGGCGCGTTCAAGCTTTGCGGGGCGCGCGGGCGCGGGTGGCCTTGGCGGCGGGTTTGGCTGCCGGCTTGGTCGCGGGCGCAGCGGCCTTGGTGGCGGGCCTGGCGGCACCGCTCGCCAGGCCCTTGGCGACGCCGCCGACGACCGCGCCCGGCACGCTGACGGCGCGCTTGAGCGTGTCACTGGCGGCATCGAAGCTCTGCTTCACGAGAGTGCCGGCGAGGTTCTTGGCGGCGTCGGTGGCGGTGTCCTTCATGGCTGATGCGGCGAGCTGAGTGAACTGCTGGCTCAACGCCGTCCACCACTGCGTCGGGTCGACGGCCAGCGCCGGGTTGGCGGTGGCGGCCTTGGCGGAGTCGACCGCGACCTTGGCGGTCTTCGTGGCGACCTTGGCATCCGTCCGGGTGGCCGCTTCGGCGGCGGGTGCCGCAGCCGCCATGATCTCGGGCGGGATGGTCGGCCACACCGGCGCCTCGGGGAGCTTGAGGCTGTCACGCAGCTGGGCCAGCGGCACATTCATCGTCTGCAGCGTCGACAGCGTCATGCGCTGCACCTCCAGCGCCTGGATGGTGGCGCCGAGCATGCGGGCGTTCTGCTCCAGCCAGAACTGCACCGTGCGCAGCTCCTCGATGCGCTTGGCCAGCTCCTCCGGGTTGAGCGTGGGCGCCACCCACTGGCCGATGCCGGGAAGCGCCGAACCGGCGTTCTTCACGAGGCCTTGCAGAAAGTCGAATCCGGGCACGAACTTGGTGAAGCTGTTGCTGTCGCTCATGGTTGTCTCCTGATGGCTTTGCGATGCTACTTCGCGAGGTGGACCGCTTCGACAGTGAATCCCCGCTGCGCCAGCAGCACCGGCAACGCCTCGGGCCCCGCCATGTGCAGCGCGCCGACGGCCACCAGCAGACGCTGGCCGGCACCGTGCAGCGCGTCGATGCGCGCGGCGAGCTGGACATTGCGGTCATCGTTGACGCGCTTGAGCCAGGCGCGCTCGGCCGGCGTGTCCGCGCAGCGGCACCAGCGCTCGTAGCTGCCCAGCGTCTTCATGTCGCCGCGTGCCCAGGCATCGGCCAGCTTGCGCAAAGGCGCCCGCACCTGGCCGCGCTGCAGCTGCTTCAGTGCGCCGTCGACCACCGCCGGCAGCTCGGCCGCCGTGGGTTCCAGCGCCGCGAGCTGCTCCTCCACGCTTTCCAGCGACTGCACCGGCCGGCTGTCGGCCTTGGCGCGGGCCAGCAGCATCAGGTCCTGGCCGAAGCCCACGTCGAAGCCGTCGCGGCGTGCCTCCAGCAGCATCAGCGTGCTGAGTTGCAGCAGCGCCGGACGCCGCGCCAGCGCGGCCGGCGGCGCGGCCAGCGGCTTCGTCGCACGCGCCGACATCTCCCTGGATGGCGGC
>SEEY01000624.1 GCA_004211235.1 Rubrivivax sp. | reverse complement strand
ACGCCACGCTGCAGCAGTTCCGCGTTGTTCAGCGACGAGCGGCCGATGCCGATGACGGCCGGATACGGCGGCGATCCGGCCGTCATCGGCATCGGCCGCTCGTCGCTGAACAACGCGGAACTGCTGCAGCGTGGCGTGGCCATCATCGACCTGCCCAACGACGACATCGCGCAGCAGCAGGGCGGCAGCTCACGCAACCTCGGCAAGTTCTTCACGCTGTATCCGCAGGCCGAAGGCGCGGGTGCGCTGGTGGCCTGGGCCTGGGGCGTCAGCCGGCTCATCGATGCGATCGAAGGCGGCCGCCTGCCCGCAGTCGACGTACAGCGGCTCGGCGTGACCGGCTGCTCCCGCAACGGCAAGGGCGCGCTGATGGCCGGTGCGCTGGACGAGCGAATCGCGCTCACCATCGTGCAGGAAAGCGGCTCCGGCGGCGCCGCGGCCTGGCGCGTGTCGGACGCGCAGAAGGCAGCGGGGCAGAACGTGCAGACGCTGAGCCAGATCGTGCAGGAGAACGTCTGGTTCCGCAGCAGCTTCGGCCAGTTCGGCGCCAGCGCGGCGCGCCTGCCCTTCGACCATCATCAGGTGCTCGGCCTGGTGGCGCCGCGCGGCCTGCTCGTCATCGAGAACACGTCGATGGAATGGCTGGGCAATCAGAGCGCGTACACCGCCGCGCTGGCCGCCCGCGAAGTGTTCACCGCCCTCGGCGTGAGCGACCACATGGGCCTCTCGCAGGTGGGCGGGCACAACCACTGCCAGCTGCCGGCCGCGCAGGCCGTGGAGGTGAATGCTTTCGTCGACCGCTTCCTGAAGGGCCTGCCGGGCGTGGCCACGGACGTGGTGCACACCGACGCGGACTTCCGCGTCGAGCGCAGCCGCTGGATGCCCTGGAAGACGCCGCAGCTGGACTGAGCCATGCGCAGCAAGCTTCACCTCGTGCACGCCTACCTGGCAGCCTATGCCGCGCGGGACCTGGCAGCCATCGAACCCTTGTTCGCCGACGGCATCACGCTGCGTGACTGGAAGATCCGTGTCGTCGGCAAGGCCGCAGCGCTCGCCGAGACGCGCAGCAACTTCGCCGCCGCGGAGCATCTGCAGATCGACGTGCTGGCCGCCTACGAACGCCCCGGCGGTGCCGCGGCAGAGTTGAGGATCGTCGTCGACCGGCGTGACACCCTCCATGTCGTCGATGTGTTCGACGTCGATGACGACGGCCGCATTGCGGCCATCCGCGCCTACCTCGGGCGCGGCGACGACCTGCCCAGCGACTGAATGCCGATTCAGTCCGGCGTGGCTGCGCTCCCGCCGGGCGCATAGACCACGCCATGCGCGGCGAGATAGTCGCGGATCAGCCGCCGCACGACCTGGGAGGGCGTCACGTCCTGCTGCGCGCACAGGGTCTCGAACGCCTTTTTCTTGTCGGGGTCGATGAGCACCGTCAGGCGGGCGGTCTTTTGTTCCATGCCGTCTCTCCGTATGTGCGTCAAATGATAATTGCAATGCAATCACAATCACATTAGATTTCGCTTCGTGACCCTGGCCTTCCTGCACCGCCTCATCGGCACGCACCGTACGCAGTCGGCCAACCGGCAGCTGGGTGCCGTGCTGGCCTTCGTGGCGGGGGCCGTCAACGCGGGCGGCTTCCTGGCGGTGCAGCGCTACACCTCTCACATGACGGGCGTCATCTCGGGCGTGGCCGACGACCTCGCCACCGGCGGTATCGCGCTGGCGCTCGCGGGCCTGGTCTCGCTGCTGGCCTTCATGGCCGGCGCGGCATGCACCGCCGTGGTGGTCAACTGGGGGCGGCAGCGGCAACTGCACGGCNNGCCGACGGCCGTGCTGCTGCTGTGTTTCATCATGGGCCTGCAGAACGCCATCGTCACCAAGATCTCGCAGGCCGAGATCCGCACCACCCACATGACTGGCGTCGTCACCGACCTGGGGCTGGAACTTGGCCGGCTGCTGTACTGGAACGGCAGCACGGCGCCCGACTCGGTCCATTTCGTGCGTGCCAACCGCGACAAGCTCTTCATCCACAGCCTGGTGCTCGGCCTGTTCTTCGTCGGTGGCGTGGCCGGTGCGCTGGCCTTCAAGCACTTCGGCTTCTCTGCCACCTTGCCCATCGCGCTGCTGCTGATGCTGATGGCCGCACCGCCGCTGCTCCAGGACCTGCGGCGCCATTGACTGTCGCCTTGCCCGTTTTACGTGCCCGCCATGCCCGATACCGCCGACCTGAACGCCTTCGTCAAACCCTTCGTCTACGAGACCCTGGACACCCGCGCGCTGCATTTCTCGATCTGCGAGATCCAGAGCCGCATGCGGGTGCAGCAGCCGCATGCGCTGGACCTGGCCTACACCCGCACGATGATGGCCTTCCTGCTGTTCGCGCCGCGGCCGCAGGTGCTGGCCATGATCGGCCTGGGCGGCGGTTCGCTGGCGAAGTTCTGCCACGCCAAGCTGCCCGGGACCCGCATCGAGGTCGTCGAGATCAACCCCCATGTCATCGCGCTGCGCGAGCAGTTCCGGGTGCCGCCGGACGATGCGCGCTTCCTGGTCCGGCGCGGCGACGGGGCCGACTTCGTGCGTGACGCCGATGGTCGCCTTGACGTGCTGCTGGTGGATGGCTTTGACCATGAAGGCCAGCCGCCGGCCCTGTGCTCCCAGGCCTTCTATGACGACTGCCGCGCGGCGCTGCGCCCGGACGGTGTGCTGGTCGTCAACCTGCACACCGCCCATCCGGAATTCCAGCGCCACGCGGCGCGCCTCGAGCGGGCCTTCGACGGCGAACTGCTGCTCGTCGGCGACGGCGAATGCAGCAACACCATCGCGTTTGCAGGCCGGGGTGTGCTGACGCTGCCGCCGCGGCCCGGTGGCCCGCGCAAGCCGCGGCAGCTCGATCCGCAAACGTGGCGGGAACTCATGCCCGCCTTCGCCCATGTCGCCGCCGTGCTGCAGCAGCAGAGCGAGGGTGGTTGAGCGGTCCCGGCGCCACCAGGACGGCGAGTCAGGGTCTGAACGAGCGATAGCCGCCGCGCCGCTCCGGCCCGGTCAGCACCAGCTGCCAGAGCTGGCCCTGGCGCGAACGGAAGAAGCCTGCGCAACTGAGCAGGTAGTAGCGGAACATGCGCCGGAAGCCTTCGTCGTAGCGGCGCGTCACCGGTGCACCCTGCGCGCTTCGCGCTGTTGCGCCAGGCGGGAGCTGAGCCTCTTCGGGCGGCCGTGCGAGGCTCAGGCGCGGCCAGGCGGCCTCGAAGCGCTGCGCCCAGGCCATCAGCGTGCGGTCGTAGTCCGGCCCGAAGTTGTGCCAGTCCTCGATGACGAAGCGGCCTTCCACCGCGCCCGCCAGCTCGGTCGGCGAGGGCAGCTTGCCGTTCGGGAAGATGTATCGCTCGATCCACGGGTCGGTGTGCGGCGCGGCGCGGTCCACGCCGATGGTGTGCAGCAGGAACAGGCCGTCCGGCGCGAGCAGGCGGCGGGCCGTGTCGAAGTAGGTGGCGTAGTTCTTCGGCCCGACGTGCTCGAACATGCCGACCGAGACGATCTTGTCGAAGCGGCGGCCACCGGGCGGTTCGAGTGAGCGGTAGTCCTGCAGCATCAGCTTGACGGGCAGGCCGCGGCAGCGTTCCTCGGCCACTGCAAGCTGCTCCTTGCTGATGGTGATACCGGTCACGCGCACGCCGAAGTACTCGGCCGCAAAGCGCGCCAGGCCGCCCCAACCGCAGCCGATGTCCAGCAGTGTCTGGCCCGGCCGCAGCTCCAGCTTGCGGCAGATCATCTCCAGCTTGTCGACCTGCGCCTGCTCCAGCGTCTGGGCGTGGTCCCAGTAGGCGCAGGAATAGATCATGCGCGAGTCCAGCATGGCCTCGAAGACGTCGTTGCCAGCGTCGTAGTGACGCTCGCCGACCTGGTGGGCACGCTCGGCCGTCTGCAGGTTGAAGACGCGCTGGCGCAGGCTCTCCATCAGCAGCTTGACCTTGGCTGGGCCGGGCGCGGTGCGGTCGAGCTCCGCGCGGAGCAGGCGTTCGAACATCATGTCCAGCCGCTCGCAGTCCCAGTCGCCGTCGACATAGGCCTCGCCGGCTCCGAGCGACCATTGCGTCAGGATGCGCTGGTAGGCGCGCGGGTTGTTGACCTGCATGTCCCACGGCCGGCTGCCGTTGATCTGCACGTCGGCGCGGGCCAGCAGTTCGCGCAGCGCCTCGGGCGGGTGTGTCGCCGGCTGCGGGTGGGGGCTCTGCGGCTCACCTGGCCGGCTCAGTGTGGCTTGATCCGATGGCATGCGGTACGGCTCCTTGACAACGAAGCCCCAGGCCTCGTGGGCCGGGAGTACGACTCAAGTTTGCCGAGGAGGCCGGCCCGCCGCAGCCCCACATTCCAATGCCCGACCCGACGATCCGGGATCGATCAGCCGCTGACGCCCCAGCCGAACGGGTCCGCCGGGTCGATGAGCAGTGTGGCTTCCGCGCTGATGAAGGCCTGGCCGCGAATTGTCGGCACGATGCTTGCCACCGTGTCCTCTCCGGCCTCATCGAACCAGGCCTCGAAGACGCTGCCGATGATGCTCGCCTGGCGCCAGACCTGCCCCGGCTTCAGCTTGCCCCGAGCGGCCAGGCGAGCATCATCGGCAGCGTCTTCGAGGCCTGGTTCGATG
>SEEY01000623.1 GCA_004211235.1 Rubrivivax sp. | reverse complement strand
CACCTCGGGGTCGGCCATGACGGCGTCGCCCGGCGCGAGCGGGAGCGCCCGGCCAACGGGCCGTTGAAACGCGAGTTCGCCATCAGCTACCAGCCCGCCGCTGATGCACCCGGCGCGCAGGTGGCCTCCGCGGTGCTGACCTTCACGCGCGACCTCGTCGACGAGCAGGTGCACCGCACGCGCGTCTTCGTCATCGAGCTGCTGGCGGTCGTCGTCATCGGCATCGTCATCGCCAGTTCGCTGCTCGTGCACTGGCTGGTGCGCCGGCCGGTGGCGCGGTTAGGGGCGCTGGCGCAGCGCGTCGCCAAGGGGGACCTGGGTGCGCAGGAAAAGGTCGAGCGCACCGACGAGATCGGCGAGCTGACGGCGCGATTCAATGCCATGAGCCTGAAGCTGCGCAGCGCGGCCGACCAGGTGCAGATGACCGCCGAGGGCCTGCGCGCCAGCGAGGCGCGCTACCGCAGCCTGTTCGAGAACGCCACCGAAGGCATCTTCCAGGCCGACGCCCACGGCCGGGTGCTGACGATGAACCGCGCCTTCACGCAGATGCTCGGCCTGGGCTCGCAAAGCCCGGTCGGCCGGCGGCTGCGTGCGATCACCGGGCTGGACCGCAGGGATCTGGTGCGCGTGGCGGTCATCATGAACGAGCAGGGCAAGATCCAGCAGGCCCAGCTGCAACTGCGCGGCGCCGGCGGGCGCACGGTGTGGGTGGAGCTGAGCGCCCACTGGGTGGAGGGCGACGGCGGCCAGCGCCGCATCGAGGGCATGGTCAGCGACATCTCGCTGCGCCGCCAGGCCGAGGCCGAACTGACGCGCCACCGCGACCATCTCGAGGACCTGGTGGCCGAGCGCACCGCCGAGCTGCAGGAGTCCAAGACCCGCGCCGAAGCAGCCAACTTCGCCAAGGGCCGCTTCCTGGCGACGATGAGCCATGAGTTCCGCACGCCGCTCAACGCCATCCTCGGCTTCACGCAGCTGATGCAGATGGACACGGCCATGCCGGCCAGCCAGCGGACGCGGCTGCAGCTGATGCGCGATTCCGGCCTGCACCTGCTGGAGCTGATCAACGACGTGCTCGACATGGCCAGCATCGAGGCCGGCAAGGTGTCGCTGAAGCACGCACCCGCCGACCTGCGCGCGTTGCTCGACATGGCCTGCGACAGCGTGCGCCTGCGCGCGGAGCAGAAGGGCCTGGCGTTCACGGTCGACATCGATGCGAACCTGCCCGCAAGGGCGCTGGTGGACGGCCAGCGGCTGCGCCAGGTGCTGCTCAACCTGCTGTCCAACGCCGTCAAGTTCACCGACACCGGCGCCGTCGCGCTGGCCGCCCGCGTCGTCGAACCGGCGCAGGCCGGCCATGCCACGCTGTGCTTCGAGGTGACGGACAGCGGCATCGGCATGACGCCTGTCCAGCAGGAGCGGCTGTTCCAGGCCTTCGAGCAGGTGTCCGACGCCTCGCGCCACCTCGGCGGCACGGGCCTCGGCCTGTCCATCAGCCAGCAGCTCGTGCGGCTGATGGGCAGCCAGATCCTCGTGCAGAGCACGGAGGGGCAGGGCAGCAGCTTCTCGTTCGAGTTGCGGGTAGCTTTGGCGTGACCTGGGCCATAGCGGCCAAGCTCGTCGCCATCCTCGTGGCGGTGGCCATCGGCTATGCCGTCGGCCGCATGCGCTGGCTGGGCGGCGGCGAGGCGGGCAGTGACAGCGACCCGGCCCGCGTGCTGGCCAACGCGGCCTTCTTCATCTTCGTGCCGGCGCTGCTGTTCCGCACGACGGCGCGACTGGACACGGCCACGCTGCCCTGGGCCTTTCTGTTCGCCTTCTTCGTGCCGGTGCTGGTGGTCGTCACGCTGATCTACCTGTTCGAGCGCTGGCGGCTGAAGCCGGGGCAGGCCGTCACGGCGCCGAGCGTCAAGGCCATCACGGCCGGCTTCGGCAACACGTTGCAGGTGGGTGTGCCGGTGGCGGCCGGCGTGTTCGGCGAGACCGGCCTGGCCATCCACATCGCCGTCGTCAGCCTGCATTCGCTGACCATCCTGACGCTGCTGACGGCCCTCGTCGAACTGGACGTGGCGCGCGGCCGCAGCTCGCGGTCCTTTCGCTCGACGCTGATGCAGACGGTCCGCAACACCGTCATCCACCCCGTCGTGCTGCCGGTGCTGGCGGGGCTGACGTGGAACGCCACCGGCTGGCCCATCCCCACCGTGCTGGACGAGGTGCTGCAGAACCTCGGCACCGCCGTCGTGCCGCTGTGCCTGACGCTGATCGGCATGTCGCTGGCCTATTACGGCTGGCCGCGCACCTGGCATGGCCTGGCGGGGCTGGTGGTGGCCAAGCTGCTGTTGATGCCGGCCGTCGTGCTCGGCGTTGCGCATTGGGGCTTGGGCCTGAACGGCATGCCGCTGGCCGTCATCGTCATGATCGCGGCGCTGCCCACCGGCTCCAACGCGCTGATCTTTGCGCAGCGCTACCGCGCGCTGGAGGCCGAGGTCACGGCCGCCACCGTCATCACCACCATTCTTTACGTCGCCACGGCGCCGCTGTGGCTGGCCCTGCTGGCCTGGCTGTCGCCCTGGTAAAAATGAAGTGCCCCTCGCCCAGTCCCGAGCCGCTGAACGCGGGCGCGCCTGTTCGGTCCCCCGGGGGGACGGCGATGCTTGCGGCATTGAACCGCAAGCACATCGCCAGACGGGCCGGCTCGGGAGCGGCCCAGCGCTCGGCCCGAATACATTGGGTCGTCTGCAGGACCGCTGTCAACTGACTTACCGCACTTGTCGCGCGGCACACCGCGCGACAAGTGCGGTAAGTCAGTTGACAGCGGTCCTGCAGA
>SEEY01000622.1 GCA_004211235.1 Rubrivivax sp. | reverse complement strand
CAACGTTGTTGCGCTTGCGGTCGAGCTTGATGACCTTGAATTCCATGGTCTTGCCCTCGAACGGGCTCATGTCCTTCACCGGGCGCGTGTCGAGCAGCGAGCCGGGCAGGAAGGCGCGGATGCCGTTGACGAGGACGGTCAGGCCGCCCTTGACCTTGCCGGAGACGGTGCCGGTCACGAAGTCGCCGGACTCCAGGGCCGTTTCCAGGCTCAGCCACGAGGCCAGGCGCTTGGCCTTGTCGCGCGACAGGATGGTGTCGCCGTAGCCGTTTTCGATGGCGTCGATGGCGACGGAGACGAAGTCGCCGACTTGGACTTCCAGTTCGCCCTGGTCGTTCTTGAACTCTTCGATGGGCACGTAGGCTTCGGACTTGAGGCCTGCGTTGACGACGACGAAGTTGTGTTCGACACGAACGACTTCAGCCGAGATCACTTCGCCGGCGCGCATGTCGGAGCGCTGCAGCGACTCCTCGAACATGGCGGCGAAGGATTCCATGCCGGAAGCGGCGGGTTGGGTTTGGGACATGTTGATTGACCTTGATGCGCCGGGGAACCCCGGACGCGGCGTGCAGACAGGCTGCAGGTTAAGTTGTTGACATCGCCTCTCTCGGTGAACTGACGTTCGGAGGGAAGAGAGGCGGGCCGTTGGCTTCTCGGGCCAGGGTCGTGCTGACGGGTCAGAACGGCCGGCGCTCCTGCCACCATCCCAGCACCTGATCCACCGAGGCTTCGATGGTCAGCGCCGAGTTGTCCAGCAGTCGCGCGTCCTGCGCGGGAGTGAGTGGCGAGGCCGAGCGGTTCTTGTCCCGTTCGTCCCGCGCCTCCAGATCCGCGCGCAAGCCCTCGATATTAGCCGTAATGCCCTTGGAAATCAATTGCTTATGCCGCCGCTCGGCGCGCATCGCGGCGCTTGCCGTGAGGAAGACCTTGAGCGTGGCGTCCGGGAAAACCGCCGTGCCCATGTCACGGCCATCGGCCACCAGACCGGGCAGGCGGCGGAAGTCCAGCTGCAGCTGATGCAGCGCATGCCGCACCTCGGTATGGACGGCGACCTGCGACGCCAGCAGCCCGGTGGCTTCGGCGCGCAGCCGGGCGCTGACGTTCTCCTCGCCCAGAAAGACCTGGCCGTCGGCAAAGCGAAGCTGCAGTGTCGGCACGATGGCCGCCACCGCCGGGCCGTTGTCCAGATCCAGGCCGGCGCGACGTGCTGCCAGGCCGGTCACGCGGTAGAGGGCGCCGGAGTCGAGCACGCCGAAGCCCAGTGCCTTGGCCGTCTCGTCGGCCAGCGTGCCTTTGCCGGACGCGGTGGGGCCGTCGATGGTGATGACCGGGATGTCGGCCGCGCGCGCCGTGACGACGCTGAACAGGGTCTCGAAGTAGTCCGGGAAGGTCTTGGCGACGCAGTGCGGCTCCAGGATGCGCACCGGGACGGCCTCGTCCGTGACCAGGCCGTTGAAGGCCGCCAGCGAGAAGCACATGGCAACCCGATGGTCGTCATAGGTGTGGATGGACGCCGGCTGCCAGCCCTTCGGCGGCTCGACGCGAATCCAGTCCGGCCCCTCATCGACGGTCGCACCGAGCTTGCGCAACTCGGCGGCCATCGCGGCGATGCGGTCCGTCTCTTTGACGCGCCAGCTGGCGATGTTGGTCAGCGTCGTCGGGCCATCCGCGTACAGCGCCATCACGCTCAGCGTCATCGCCGCGTCGGGGATGTGGTTGCAGTCGAGCGTGATGCCCTTGAGCGGCCATGGGCGCCGACGTCAAGGCCGGCCCCAACTGGCTGGAAGTGCGCCGCGGCGGCTTCGATGAAGCGCACGTCGCCCTGAAGAGACTCGCTGCCGACGCCTTCGATCCGGACGGGCGCGTCCGCCGCGGCAATGGCGCCCAGGCCGACGAAGTAGGACGCCGACGAGGCGTCGCCTTCCACGAAGACTTCGCCCGGCGAGCGGTAGCGGCTGCCGGCCGGGATGATGAAGGCGGACCAGTCCTCGCGCTTCACGTCGATGCCGAAGCGGGCCAGCAGCGCCAGCGTGATCTCGATATAGGGCTTGGAGATCAGCTCGCCGATGACCTCGATGCGGATGTCCTGGCTGGCGCACAGCGGCAGGGCCAGCAGCAGCGCGGTGAGGAACTGGCTGGAGACGTCGCCACGCACCCGCACCGGCGCGCCGAGCGCCAGCGTGGACGGGCCGCGCAGGCGCAGCGGCGGGTAGCCCGCGTTGCCCAGATCGTCGATCTCGCAACCCAGCCCACGCAGCGCGTCGACCAGGTCGCCAATGGGCCGCTCGTGCATGCGCGGCACGCCCGAGACTTCAAAGCTGCCGCCCTGCGTGGCGGCCAGCAGCGCGAGCGCGGCGGTCAGCGGGCGCATGGCCGTGCCGGCGTTGCCGAGGAAGAGCTTGGCCTCCTTCGCGCGCAACTGGCCGCCCAAACCCTCGATGACGAGCGCATCGCCTTCGTGCCAGACCGCGCAGCCCAGCGTGCGCAGCCCGTCCAGCATGACGGCCGTGTCGTCCGAGGCCAGCAGGTCACGCACGACGGTGCGGCCTTCGCTGAGCGCAGCCAGAAGCAGTACGCGATTGGAGATGCTCTTGGAGCCGGGCAGACGCACGGTGCCTGCGGCGCCGCGCAGGGGCGGCAGGTCGAGGAAGGGGATCTTGAACATCACTTGCCGGCTGGGCGGCCGGGAGGCAGGGCTGGAGCGGGTGGTGCGGGCGGATTGCCCCATGCGGCGCGGCCTTCGGCAATCGGCCGCAGCGCGGCTTCGAGCGCCGCCGCATCGCCGGCTTCGATCAGGGCTTCCAGCTGGTCCAGCGTCGTGCGGAAG
>SEEY01000621.1 GCA_004211235.1 Rubrivivax sp. | reverse complement strand
GGCGATTGGTGCGGGCACCGGGGCGTCTTTCGCGGCTGGCGGTTCGTCGCCGGCGTCTGCCGGCGCTGGGGCTGCGGCGGTAAAGAGGTCGCCGTTCGTCGGCTCGAGCTGCGACTCGATGTGCGCCCAGTCGGCGGCGGTGAGCTTGTCGACGCGGATGTGCGGGTGGCAGGCGGCCGCGTGGGTGTAGACCATCAGGTCCAGCATCTCGTTGCGCTCGCGGATCTTGTCCCACAGGCCCGTCTGCTCGTTGTAGACCTCGGCCGTGAGTTCACGGAAGGCATCGGAGCCTAGCTGCTTGGTGAGGCGCACAAGACGCTGCTCGGGGTGGTTGGTCAGCGGGTGGTCTTGCCAGTCTTTCAGGCGCAGGAAGAGCGCTTCCTTGGCCGTGTCTGTGCCCACCATCCAAACGCTGACGCCGTACTTGGCGGCCTGCCCGCCGGCGTTCTTGCTTTCCTTCTTCGACGGCTTGCCCAGAATGACCTGCTTGCGCAGGCTGTGGCCCTTGATGCCGATAAGGCTGTCGTGCATGTACCGCTGCAGGTACTTGTACGAGCGGGCGGTGTGAGCGCCGCCGGTGTCCATCGCGGTCATCGCAATGCGCAAGTGCATGCCGGCGCAGTTGGGGAAGGACTGGTGGCGCAGCTCGGTGAGCTTCTCCCAAACGTCGTCGCCCTCGACGTCGCCGTAGATCTTGACGCGATCGACGACGTGGCTGCGCTCGTTGCGGCCCCAGGCGCGCACGGCGAAGTCAAGGTGATCGAGCTGCACGTCGACGGCGCCAGTCAGTACGAAATAGCCCGGCAGCACGACGCGCAGCGGGAAGTCTTCGGCGGCCTCCTCGAGGTCCTTTTCGCTCACGCGGTTGGCGTGATCGTCGAAGGGCAAGCCCAGGATGAGGTTGAAGAAGGTCATCAGCTTGCTGCGGTCGCGGCAGGCTTCGAGCCATTCCTCAGCGATCTTTCCCCAGCTGCGGCCGAGGCCGAACGGGGTGTAAAGCGCGTTCCAGTGGTAGCTGAGGTGATGGCTGATCCACGGACGCTCGTGGACCCAGCGGGCGGTGCCGCCGTCCGCGGCGTCAGCCAGCATGGCCGTCTTGTGGTGCTCGTCGATGGCCAGGCCGCAGCCCTCGGCCTGGCACATGTAGACCGCCGTCTCGGGCCGGTGGCGCTTGACGCCATTGACGACAGTCTTCTCCCAGCGCAGGTGCTTGAAGAAGAGTTCCTGCAGCTGACCACAGTGCGGGCACGGCACGTGGTAACGGGCGCGACTGCCAGCCTGATAGGCCTTCCAGATCTCGGAGCCGCCAACGGCCTCTTCGTCCTCGAGCGGGAGCTTGATGGGCGTGCTGCTGAGGTAGACCTTCGACCAGGCGAAGGTGACTGCACGCTGCACGGCCTGCTTGATGGCCGAGCCTTGCTTCTGGACGCTGACGGGGAACTTGTCGATCTCGTCGAGCGCGATCTTCGCGATGGGCGTGGACGCCAGTGCCGAGGCCGAGCCAGCTCCCGTGATCTGGATGCTTCCGCCGGGGTAGTACTTGTCGAGGATCTCGTCGCCGAGTAGCAGGCTCGCGAGGGGAAGAGTCGTCTCGCCGTCGCCGGTGGGGATCTGGCTCTTCTCGAACAACGGCGCGATGCGCTTCTTGCTGTAGCGCTCGGCTGCTTTCTCGTCGGGCTGCACGAGCAGGAAGTTGCTGGGCGCCCAGTGGGCCGTGTAGCCGGCCCAGTTGTTGAGGATCTCGCTCTTGCCGTCCTGCGAGCAGGCCATCGTGGTGACCTGGCGCGCCGGGTGGTGGTCGCTGAGCGCGTCCATGGGCTCGCGCAGCAAGGGGTTGCGCGAGGTGCGCCACTGGCCAGGCTCCGCGGACTCGTCGGGCAGGACGCGGTGCTTGTCGGCCCACTCGCTGACGGTGATCTTCGCCGGCAGGGTCCAGGCCTTCTCGACCGCTTCCATGACCGCGGTGTAGCCGTCGCGCATGTTCATGCAGACACCTCATCCGGCTGAAGTGCCGGCCTGGGCGCGGTAACGGAGGGCGCGGCGGCGCTGGCGGCGGCCAGCTGCTGGGCGATGGACAGGCCGCGGGCGGCTTCAACCATGCGCTGGCAGGCGCGCTCGCACTCGGCCTCGATGAGGCCGAAGCAGACGCTGGGGTCCTTCTGCACCGCGACGAGCTGCGCCAAGCGGGCGGGCATCTTCATGATCTCGCTGCGGGCGGCCAGGTGAGCGTCCATCACGGCCTTGAGCGTGGGCTCGGCCTCAAGGACCTTGCCGAGCGCCTTGTTCAGGTCGAGCCGCGCCATGCTCGCCTGGGCCTGCTCTCGCTCGGTGCGGGCATCGTGGTACGCGCTGCTGCGCGGAGGCTCGGAGGGCGCAGGCGATGGCGCCGCGGCGGGCTGCTCGTCGAGCGTGAGTTGACCCGCTTCCCCAAGCGCGGCGGCGACAGGCAGCGCAACAGGCAGCGCGGCCGCAGTGATCGCCGTGCCGGCGCCTTCCGAGCCAGCGCGGTAGGCAGCCCAGCGCTCGCGCACGCCGGCCTTGCTGGGGTCGCTGGTGACGCCGAGCAGCTCGAAGCTCTGCTCGACGTCCACCAGGCCATTGGCAGTCAGCACCAGGCGGCCAGTCTTCACTAACTGGCTCACGTAGGGCTTGCCGCAGCCGTACAGCTGGGCGAAGGCCTTCTTGCTGACGGCCGTCACGACTGAACTCCCTGGCAGCCGGGCTGAACTGAACCGCTGAACTGCGCCAGTTCAGTAACTTCCAGACCCCATGAACGCGGAAAGCACGAGGCCCGAACTACCCGCAGGGGGCGGGGGGTGGGGGAGGACC
>SEEY01000043.1 GCA_004211235.1 Rubrivivax sp. | reverse complement strand
ATGCTGACGGGCCTGACCGATGCCCCGGTGCGGGCCACGCCAGTGCGGGCTCGACGCGCGGCAGCACCGGGGCATCGGTCAGGCCCGTCAGCATGTCCTCGGGCAGCACCAGCACGACCGGCCCGGGCCGGCCCTGCATGGCCGTGTGGAAGGCGCGGGCGACGTACTCGGGCAGGCGCTCGGCGTCATGCACATCGCCCACCCACTTGGCCATGCCCAGCGTGCCGGGGCCGAACATCTGGCGGTAGTCGACCTCCTGGAAGGCCTCGCGGTCACGCTGGTCGCTGGCGACCTGGCCGATGAACAGGATCATCGGCGTGCTGTCCTGGAAGGCCGTGTGCAGGCCGATGCTGGCGTTCGTCGCCCCCGGGCCGCGCGTGACGAAGCAGATGCCGGGCCGGCCGGTCAGCTTCCCCTGCGCCTCGGCCATGAAGGCGGCGCCGCCCTCCTGGCGGCAGGCGATGAAGCGGATGCGGTCGCGGTACTCGTGGAAGCCGTCGAGCACGGCCAGGAAGGATTCGCCAGGAACGCCGAATGCGGTGTCGACGCCCTGGGCCAGCAGCGCCTCGACCAGCTTGTGGCCGGCCAGGCGTGGAGCAGTAGCTTGTCTAGTCATGTGGGAACTTTATCCGCCGGGCTGCTCAGCGCACCCCGTCGATGGCGCGCTCCATGGCCTTGTCCTTGAGCGTGGCTTCCTGCTTCATGCCGAGCGCCTGCTGGATCAACGGCGCGCTGCTGGCCTGCGCCGCGTCTGCCGGCCTGGGCACCGGCGTGGCCGGCAGCACGTTCACGGGCGGCGCCGTCACCGCCTGCTCCCGGTGCCCGGCCGGGCAGGCGGCGTTGGTGTAGGACACCTGCGGGCCGTTGACGCATTTGCGCAAGGGGCCGGCCGCCGCTGCGGTGGCCGTCTGCATGGACCCGACCCAGGCCTGCAAGGGCTCGCGCTTCTGCCACGCGAGAGCCAGCGCGGCCAGGTAGATGCCGACGATGGCGAAGCTGCGCATGGACATGGCGAGCCTCAAGCCTCGGGCTTCGCGGCATCGGCCGGCACGTCGGCGGGCGGCAGCTGCGGTTTCATCGCTGCCTCCTCCCGTGCGGTGGCAAACAGGTCCCACACCGCCATGAACATCGCCGCGATGACCGGGCCGATGACGAAGCCGTTGATGCCGAAGACGGCCATGCCGCCGATGGTGGAGATCAGCACCAGGTAGTCGGGCATCTGCGTGTCCTTGCCGACGAGGATGGGGCGCAGCACGTTGTCGACGAGACCGATGACGACGACGCCATAGGCGATCAGCGCCACGCCCTGCCAGATCGCCCCGGTGACGATGAAGTACAGCGCCACCGGCAGCCAGATCAGCGCCGCGCCGATGGCCGGCAACAGCGACAGAAAGCCCATCAGCACGGCCCACAGCAGCGCGCCCTTGATGCCGAAGAACCAGAACGCCAGGCCGCCCAGCGCGCCCTGCACGGCCGCCACCAGGATGTTGCCCTTGACGGTGGCGCGGATCACGGTGATGAACTTCGCCGAGAGGTTCCTGCGGTGCTCCGGCGCCAGCGGCACGGCCACACGGATGCGCCGGCTCAGCGACATGCCGTCGCGCAGCAGGAAGAACGAGAGGTAGAGCATGACGAAGAAGCCGACGATGAAATCCAGCGCGTTCTGGCCCCATCCGTAGACGTAGGTCGCGATGGCCTGGCTGCCGCGCCCGAGGGCGTCGGTGAGGCGCAGCTGCAGCTCGTTGATGTCTGCGAGGCCGAAGTGGTCCAGCAGGTCGTGCAGCCAGGCGGGCAGCACCGCGACGATCTGCTCGAAGTAGCGCACGAAGTTCGTCTCGCCGGACTGCACGCTCCGGTAGAGCGCCGCCCCCTCCTTCACCAGCATGCCGGTCAGCAGGATCAGCGGCAGCACGACCATCAGCACGACCAGCGACAGCGTCACCAGCGCCGCTCGCGTGGGCCGCTCGGGCCAGCGCTTGAGCAGCCGCAACTGGACCGGCATGAAGACGATGGCGATGACCGCGCCCCAGAACACCGCGCCGAAGAAGGGCTGCAGGATCCATGCAAAGGCCAGGCTGACCGCGATCAGCAGCGCCAGGAAGGCCTTGTTCTCCAGGCTGGGAGAGGTGACGAAGTCTTTGAATTTCATGCGGCGCGGCGGTCGACCCGGGGGGCGGGCGGTGTCGCGGATGGTACGGGCGGTGCGGCGATGTCCGCGCAGGCGCCGGCGCCGCGGAGGCGTCAGTCGTCGACGGCCTCGATGCCCTGCGCCTTCAGCCGCGCGAGATGGTCGCGCATCGCCTGCAGTTGCTCGGCCGAGTGGCCCTGCCAGTCCACCACTTCGCCGGTCACCCTCAGCGGCTCGCGGGAGCGGTAGGACCGGGTCGGGTTGCCGGGGAACTTCCTGTCCGTCAGGTTGGGGTCGTCCGCGATCGGGCCGGTCGGCTCGACGATGTAGATGCGCCCCCGTCCCTCGCCCACGGCCAGCTCGGCGCCCCAGGTCGCGGCGTCCAGCGTGGCGGTCAGGTAGACGTGATTGGCCACCTTGCGCTGGCCGTAGTTGGAGCGCTGGCCGGCCTGGATGAGGTCGCCCACCTGCAGGTCGGCCTTGGTGCCGTGGTAGTAGGTCGTCGGTTCGTCAGCGCTGGCCATGGAGAACGCCTCAGGCCGGCACGGCAGCCATGGAACGCCGGCCCAGGCCCAGACCGACCATGCCCGCCGACGCGATGCCCAGCATCAGCGCCGCGGCCGAGCCGGCGAACACGCCGCGCGGCATGCCGTGGTCCAGGATGGCGCCGAACACCGGTGCGGCGAGCGCGAAGCCGATGTCCAGGCCCGAATAGACCGTGCCGTAGACGCGCCCCGTCGCCCCGGGCGGCGCGGCGCGCTTGATCAGCATGTCGCGCGACGGGCCGGCCAGGCCAGTGCCGAAGCCGGCCAGCGCCGCCACGGCGGCGGCCAGCCCGCCGGGGAGCACGCCGGTTGCGACCAGCGCCAGCATGGCGGCGGCAAAGGCCATCGCCACGGCGATGACGCGTTCCAGCCGCTCGGCCCGGGCGACGAGAAAGCCGCCGCAGACCATGCCTGCCGCGCCGGCCAGCATGTAGCCGGTGACGACATAGGCCGTCAGCGCCAGCGGCAGGCCGTAGATCTGGTGCAGCGCCGGGCTGGCGAAGCTCTGGATGGCCGACAGCGCCGCCGTCGTCCAGAAGAAGAACGAGAAGCACAGCCACACCGACGGCAGCTTCAGGAAGGCCATCGGATGCTCGGCCTTGGCGCCGGCCGCAGGTTTGGCATGGCCCCAGGATCCCTGCCGGTCGTCGATGGCTCCGCGCTGCCAGTACAGCAGCGCCATGACGGCCAGCGCGATCAGCGCCGTGCCGACGTAGGCGAAGCGCCAGTTGCCGGTAGCCTCGGCGATGCCGATGGAGAACACCGGCGCGAAGGCCCAGCCGAGGTTGCCGCTGATGCCGTGGACCGAGAACGCATGGCCCAGGCGCGGCTGCGAGACACGCTTGTTCAGGATGGTGAAGTCGGCTGGATGGAAGGGCGCGTTGCCGACGCCGGCCAGCGCCGCCGCCAGCATCAGTCCGCCGAAGCCCTGGGCGAGGCCCGCCGCCACCGAAGCCATGAAGAAGCTGGCCATCGCCGCGAACAACACCGGCCGCGCGCCGATGCGGTCGACGACGAAGCCGGACGCCGCCTGCCCCGCGCCGGAGATGACGAAGAAGGTCGTCACCAGCAGGCCCAGTTCCGAATAGCTCAGTCCGAAGGCCTGGATGAAGGCCGGGAACAGCGGCGGCAGCAGCATGTGAAAGAAGTGCGAGGTGCCGTGGGCGACGCCGATGGTCGAGATCGTCGTGACGTCGCGCCGGCGCTGCAGGCCGGCGTCGAGCGTGGAAGCGAGCTTGGTGTTCATGCGCCGCACTCTAGGGAAGGCCCGCCAGGCGCGGTTACGATGGTTCGTCAAGTTCTGTCGAAATCCAGCCATGGCCAGCCGCCCGAGCATTCCTGCCCTGTCACCCGAGCGCTTTGCGCCCACGGCGGATCGCCCATTGCGTGCCAAGGCGCGTCTGCTCGAGCACTTGACCGACATCCAGCCGCACTGCCACGACTGGGCGCAGCTGGTGTTCTCGATGACCGGCGCCGTGCGCGTGAACACGCTGGGCAGCCAGACGGCAACCTACATCGTGCCGCCGTCCCGTGCGGTCTGGATTCCTCCCTGCCTGGTGCACGCGGTGACGGCCATCGAGCAGTGCGACCTGCGGACCGTCTACCTCGGCGCGGGGCTGCTGCCGGGCGAGGCCTGGCGGGTGGCCCGGGTGCTGGAGGTATCGCCCCTGCTGCGCGAACTCGTTGCCGCCCTGCCCGGCGAGCCCGACCCGCAGCCGCCCGAGACCGCCGACGACGCCGAGCGCCGCCGCGGCATCGAGGGCCTGGTGCTGGCCGAGCTCAAACGCGCCCGGCCGCTGGCCCTGGGCGTCGCCCTGCCGCAGGACGAACGCCTGCGCAGGCTGTGCGAGGCCATGCTGCGCGAGCCGGGCCGCCATGCCGGGCTGGAAGAATGGGCACTGGAGGCCGGCTACAGCCCGCGCACGCTGAGCCGGCTGTTCCGCGAGCAGCTCGGCACCAGCTTTGCGCAGTGGCGCTCGCAACTGCTGCTGGCCCACGCGCTGACGCTGGCCGCCCGCGGCCGGCCGATGAGCCATATCGCCACGGAGCTGGGCTATGCCAGCGCCAGCGCCTTCACCGCCATGGTGACGCGCACGGTCGGCATGCCGCCGAGCCGGTTCTTCGAGCGGGCTTGAAGATTATTTCGATGGCCGCGAATCCTTTGCCGCTCCGCCCGGCTCTTAGCTGCCGGGGGTCGTCCTCGAACACTGGGAGTTGCGCCATGGTCTATGTGAAGAATGTGCCGAACGGGGAACGCGTGCTGCGCGTCGTGCTGGGGGCGGCCGTCGCCGGGGCGGGCGTCGTCATGGTCGGCGGCTTGGCTGGCTGGCTGATCGCCGCCGGCGCGGGCGGCCTCGTGTTGTCGGGCCTGTTCGGCTTCTGCCCGGCCTGCGCGATGGTCGGCCGAAGGCTCCCATAGCCATGGCCCTGGCCGCCGAACACCAGCCCCTGCTGGCCGCCGCCCACGGCGGGGACCCGCGTGCGCTGGATGCGCTGCTCAAGCTCACGCGCCCCGACATCCGCCGCTACGCGCAACGGCACTGCCTGCTCAGCGACGTGGACGATGCCGTGCAGGAGGCGCTGCTCATCGTCTCGCGCAAATTGCCGTCGCTGCGCGTGCTGGCGGCCTTCTCGGGCTGGGCCTTCGTGCTGGTGCAGCGCGAATGCCGGCGGCTGGGCCGCGTCGCACTGCGCTACGACCCCTACGACGAGGAGCGCCTCGAACTGTGGCTCGGCTCGCACAGCGAGACCGGCCTGCGCCTGGAACTGGCCGCGGCGCTGGAGTCGTTGCCGGCGCACTACCGTGAGGTCATGCTGCTGCGCGATGTCGAGGAGCTGACCATCGACGAGATCGCAGCGCACATCGGCCTGACGCGGGCCAACGTCAAGAGCCGGCTGCACCGTGCCCGGGCGATGGCACGGGAGTACCTGCTCGGCCGGCCGGGCGGCACCGGCTGAAACGCCTGGCGTTACCAACCCTTACGGCGCCGGCGGAGCGCTGGTCCGCGTGCAGCGACCCTGTGGCGTTGACTCTGCATGCGACGATGCACCGCATCGACAAGGAGACTGTCATGAGACGACGCCAATGGACCGCGGGCGCAGGCAGCGCCCTCCTCTTTCCCCTGTTCGCCGGCCTGGCGCTGCCGGCCTGGGCGCGCGACGGTGACGATGGCGAATTCGTCATCCTGCACGCCCGCTACGGCACGGAACGCAACCACGCGGACGTGACCGCCCGCCTGAAGGACTTGGCGCGCCAGGACCGGCGTTTCAGGCTGGAGAACGACCTCTTCGGCGTCGACCCCGACCCGGGCCGCACGAAGACGCTCCGCATCTTCGCCCGCGACCGCCAGGGCCGCGAGCAGACGTTCGAGTACCGCGAACGCGACTGGGTGGACGGCAGCCAGTTCATCGGCTGGGCCGCCGGAGGCTGGGGCGACTACGACGGCCCCCGCAACTGGCATGCCGGCGACCGGCGCGAGGAGGATCGCCGTGACGGCCGCGGTGACGGGCGCGACAGCGGCGAATACACCATCCGCTACGCCACCTACGGCGCCAGCGGCCGGGACGTGGACGTGACGGACCGACTGCGCGCACTGGCGCGGCGCGACCAGCGCGTTCGCCTGACCAACGACCTCTTCGGCGTGGACCCGCTGCCCGGGCAGACCAAGATCCTGCGCATCTTCACCACCGACCGCGGCGGCCAGGAGCGCGTCTTCGAATACCGCGAGTACGGCACCATCGACGGCTCCCAGTTCATCGGCTGGGGCCGCGGCGACTGGGGTGGTCAGCGTCCGCCGCCGGGCCGCCTCATCGTCGACAGCGCCCGCTACGGCAGTGATGGCCGCTGGAACGACGTCACCCAGGCGTTGCGTGCCCAGCTCCGCGGCGACCGCTTCGAGGTCGAGGTGAGGAACGAGCTGTTCGGCGTCGACCCGGCGCCCGGCCGCCGCAAGACGCTGGAGGTGACCTACCGCTTCGACAATGGCCGCAGCCGGACGGTGCGCGTCAACGAGGGCGACATGCTGCGGCTGCCCTGACCGGCACCACGGGTTTCGCCGGCGCGCGGCCCGGCGGTGTCCCTGGGCGCGGACAATCGCTGGAGATATCCGCCAGCGCTCGCCGCCACAGACCCGTATGGAACAACAACTGTTCGACTACACCAAGCAGGACGCCGCCGGCGCCTGCTCCACCGCGCATGCCTGGGCCAAGGCGCCCGCGCCGCTGACGCCGGCGCAGACAGCCAGGCTCGCCGAGCGCGCCGCCGCGCTGCTGAAAGCGCAGAACGCCGTGCTCGTCGCCCACTACTACGTCGACGGCGCGCTGCAGGACCTGGCGCTGGCCACCGGCGGCATCGTCTCGGACTCGCTGGAGATGGCCCGCTTCGGCCGCGACCATGCCGCGCAGACGCTGGTCGTCGCCGGTGTGCGCTTCATGGGCGAGACGGCCAAGATCCTCAGCCCCGAAAAGCGCGTGCTGATGCCCGACCTGGACGCCACCTGCTCGCTGGACCTGGGCTGCCCGGCGGACGACTTCGCCGCCTTCTGCGATGCGCACCCGGACCGTCAGGTCGTCGTCTACGCCAACACCAGCGCCGCCGTGAAGGCGCGCGCCGACTGGATGGTCACGAGCTCCTGCGCGCTGGAGATCGTGGCGGACCTGCACGCCAAGGGGCAGAAGATCCTGTGGGCGCCGGATCGCCACCTGGGCCGCTACATCCAGGAAGAAACCGGCGCCGACATGCTGATGTGGAACGGCGCCTGCATCGTCCACGACGAGTTCAAGGGGCTGGAGCTGGAGCTGCTGCGCGAGCAGCATCCGGGCGCGCTCATCCTCGTGCATCCGGAGTCGCCCAAGAGCGTCGTCGCACAGGCAGACGTCGTCGGTTCCACGTCGGCGCTGATCAAGGCGGTTGTGGACGGCACTGCGCCGGCCTACATCGTCGCGACGGACAACGGCATCCTGCACCGCATGCGCCAGCTGGCGCCGGGCAAGCTGCTCATCGAGGCGCCGACCGCCGGCAACAGTGCGACGTGCAAGAGCTGTGCGCACTGCCCGTGGATGGCGATGAACGGCCTGGCCAATCTCGTCGACTGCCTGGAGAGCGGCCAGCCGCAGATCCATGTCGAGGAAGACATCCGCGTGAAGGCCCAGGGCTGCATCAATCGCATGCTGGATTTCGTCGCGGCGCGAAAGAAGGCCGCTTCCGGCATGACGCCCGGCATCGGCGCGGCCTGAGCGGCGACCTTCCCGGGCTATAAATCCGAACTCTCGAAAGGTCTGCCATGAACGCCGATTTCAGCTCCCTCTACAACCACCACGAGCGCGAAGTCTTCGGCGCGGTGATGGACGCAGCCAAGGACTTTCCCGATATCGCCGCCAGCAACGACCTGCTCTGCGATGTCGCCTGCGTCGCGCTGAACCGCCTGCCGCCTCGCTACATCCGCCACGAGGTGGACTTCAGCTTCTACCTGACCGAGCACGAGCGCCTGGAGATCGACAACGCCATCGTCGAGGCGGTCGGCTATGCCTTCAACTTCGTGCAGGCGCGCACAGCACTTCGGGCGCGCAAGTAAGCCTGGGCGACGGCAACGCTTCTCCGAAACGCCCGCAGCCCGCGGGCTTTTTTTCGTCCGAACCACTGGGCAAGGCGCAAACATGCGATTAAAGTGATATCACCTTAACGGAGACAACAAGATGCCTGCCCTGGATCCCCACCACCGCACCGAGCGGCCCGCAACGACCGCCAGCGGCGCCGCCGCATTCGCGGTGTTCATGCTCGCGCTTCTGCTGAGCATCGCGCTGATGGCCGCCGGCCGGGGCGCCTGGCCGACCCTCGCCATCGGCGTGCCGGTGCTCCTGCTCAGCATCGTCGGCCTGGCCGGCCTGTACATGCAGCAGCCGAACGAGGCCCGACTGCTGACACTGTTCGGCCGCTACATCGGCACCGACCGCGCCGAGGGCCTGCGCTGGGCCAACCCCTTCACCATCAAGCGCCGCATCTCGCTGCGCGCGCGCAACCTGAATGCGCCGCATATCAAGGTCAACGACAAGCGCGGCAACCCCATCGAGATCAGCGCGGCGGTGGTCTGGCGCGTCGAGGACACGGCCAAGGCCGTGTTCGAGGTGGACGACTTCGAGATCTACGTCGGCATCCAGGCCGAGACGGCCATCCGCCACCTGGCCACGCAGTTCGCCTATGACGACGGTGAAGACCTGGCCCCCGGCGAAACGACGCTGCGCGCCGGCCAGGACGAGGTCGTCAAGGCGCTGGTGGCCGAGCTGCAGGCGCGCTGCGCCCAGGCCGGCGTGACGGTGCTGGAGGCCAAGATCACCCACCTGGCCTATGCGCCCGAGATCGCCCAGGTGATGCTGCGCCGCCAGCAGGCCGAGGCCATCATCAGCGCGCGCAAGAAGATCGTGCAGGGCGCGGTGACGATGGTGGAGGAGGCGCTGCGCGGGCTGTCGGAGCGCGACATCGTCGTGCTGGACGACGAGCGTAAGGCGGCGATGGTGTCCAACCTGCTGGTCGTGCTGTGCTCCGACAAGGAGACCCAGCCCATCATCAACACGGGCACGCTCTACGCCTGACGATGCCGCATGGCCAGCCCTGACAAGAAGAGCTTCGCGCTGCGGCTGGATCCGGCGCTGTGGGCACAGATCGAGCGATTGGCCGCGCAGGAGCTGCGTTCGGCCAATGCGCAGATCGAGTACCTGCTGCGCGACGCGCTGGCGCGGCGCGGCATCCGGCCCGCGGCCAGTCCGGCGCCCAAGCGCGGCAGGCCGCCAAACGACCCAGGCGAAGCCGACGACCCAGGCGCGTGATCAGCGACGGCGACTTTTGCTGATCAGCACGGTGGGGAAACTCACCGGCAGCGTCTGCGGATAGTCGCGGCTGTAGTGCAGGCCGCGGCTCTCGTGGCGCATCAGCGCCGAGCGGACGATGAGCTCGGCACAGTCGACGAGGTTGCGCAGCTCCAGCAGGTCGCGCGTGACGCGGAAGCTGCCGTAGTAGTCGTCGATCTCGCCGCGCAGCATCTTGATGCGGTGCAGCGCCCGCTCCAGGCGCTTGGTGGTGCGCACGATGCCGACGTAGTTCCACATCAGCAGGCGCAGCTCATCCCAGTTGTGGGCGATGACGACCTGCTCGTCGGCGTTCTCCACCTGGCTTTCGTCCCACGCCGGCAGCGGCGCGGGCTCCTGCGCGGCGTTGGCGAGGATGTCGACCGCGCAGGTCTGGCCCAGCACGACGCATTCCAGCAGCGAGTTGCTGGCCAGGCGGTTGGCGCCGTGCAGGCCGGTGTAGCCGGTCTCGCCGACGGCGTACAGGCCCGGCAGGTCGCAGCGGCCGTTCAGGTCGGTCACGGCGCCGCCGCAGGTGAAGTGCACCGCCGGCACGACCGGGATGGGCTGGCGGGCGATGTCGATGCCGAGCTTCAGGCAACGCGCATGGATGGTGGGGAAGTGCTCGATGAGGAAGGCCTCGCCGAGGTGCGTGGCGTCCAGCAGCACGTAGTCCAGCCCGTGCTTCTTCATCTCGAAGTCGATGGCGCGGGCAACGATGTCGCGCGGCGCCAGTTCCATGCGCTCGTCGTGCGCGGCCATGAAGCGGGTTCCATCGGGCAGCTTCAAGTGCCCGCCCTCGCCGCGCAGCGCCTCCGTGATGAGGAAGCTGCGTTCCTGCGGGTGGTAGAGGCAGGTCGGATGGAACTGGATGAACTCCATGTTCGCGACGCGGCAGCCGGCGCGCCAGGCCATCGCGATGCCGTCGCCGGTCGACGTGTCGGGGTTGGTCGTGTAGCGGTAGACCTTGCCGGCGCCGCCGGTGGCCAGCACCACGGCGCGGGCGGCGAGCGTCTCGACACGCTGGGTATCGATGTCCAGCGCATAGACGCCGTAGACGCGCGTCGGCTCGTCTCGCTGCGCGTGGCGCGAGGTGATGAGGTCCACCGCCATCCAGCGCTCCAGCATGCGGATGTTGGGATGCTGGCGGGCCACGGCAAGCAGGCGGTCGTGGATGGCCTTGCCGGTGGCGTCGGCCGCGTGGGCGATGCGGCGCACCGCGTGGCCGCCCTCGCGGGTGAGGTGCAAGCCCATGGGGCCGGTGTCGTCGGTGGTGAAGGGCACGCCCTGCTGCACCAGCCAGCCCACGGCGGCGGCGCTGCGCTCGGCAATGAAGCGCGCCGTGACTTCGTCGACGAGGCCGGCGCCGGCGTCCTGCGTGTCGCGCACATGGCTGTCGATGGAGTCGTCGCTGCCGAGCACGCCGACGATGCCGCCCTGCGCCCAGGCGGTGGCCGCCTCGGTCAGCTCGCGCTTGGCCAGCACGACGACCGGCACGGTATCGGCCAGGTGCAGTGCCACGGTGAGGCCGGCGAGGCCGGCGCCGATGATGACGACGGGCGCGTCGTCTTGGGGAGCAGCAGTCATGGCGGCGCATTGTCCAGCAGCGGCGCACCGGCCGTCCCGATGTGAGGATTGCCGGTTCGACCACCCAGACTCCTCGCTGGTCGCACTATGCTGCGCGCCGTTGACAACGCTGCCATAGAGCAGCTGGAGGAGACGATGAAGACTTGCAGACGCTGGGCCGCGATCCTCGGCCTGTTCCTCGCTGCCGCCACGGTGCAAGCCTCACCGCCGCCGGCTGAGGTGTTCTACAAGGACGCCGACATCCTGGAAGCCGTGCTCTCGCCCTCCGGGCGCCGGCTGGCGGTGACAACGGCCAAAGGCATGCCGCGGGTCGGCCTCGTCGTCTATGACCTCGCTCCTGGCGGCCGCATCCTGCGCGTGGCGCAGTTCGACGATGCAGACGTGATCGACGTCCATTGGGTCAACGATGAACGGCTGGTCTACAGCCAGACCGACCGGACCGAGGGCAGTGGGCGCTCCATCGAGGCGCGTGGCCTTTTCACCGTCATGGCAGACGGCACGAAATTCAAGCAGCTCGTCCGGCGTCGTTGGAAAGGTGTCTCGACGAGCAGGTTCGAAAGCCCCGCGCTGGACTGGAACCACCGCCTTCTGGCGATACCGCCGTCGACCCAAGACAAGGTCAACGACTACGTGCTGCTGGTCGAGTTCTCGCTGGACGAGTACGGCTACGAGACGCCTGTGTGGCTCAACGCCGCCACCGCCAATACGCGCAACTTCGACGACAGGCAGGTGCCGTCCGCCATCAGCTGGATGGCCGACAGTCTGGGCGAGCCGAGGATTGCCCACTCGCTCGACAAGGGCCGCCTGACTGCCCGCTGGCTGGCCCCAGGCAGCAAGACCTGGACCCCGCTCTTCGAGAGCAGCCTGCTCGACGCGCCGTTCACCGTCGAGGCGGTGGACAGCAAGGGTGGCCTCTTCGTCAGCCGCGGCGAAGGGCCTCTCGGCTACCGCGCGCTGAGCCGTTATGAATTTGACAGCGGCGCGCCTGCAGCCAAGCCGCTGGTCGCCACGCCGGGCTTCGACTTCAGGGGCGATCTGGTTGCCGACGAAACCGGCCGGACGCTGGGCGTGCGCCTCGTCGTCGATGGCGAGACCACGGTGTGGTTCGATGCGGCGATGAAGGCCTTCCAGGATCGCGCCGACAAACTCTTTGCGGGCCACGTGAACCGCATCGACTGCCGCCGCTGCGGCGCGCCCGACATGGTGGCCCTGGTGCGCTCCTACAGCGATCAGGACCCCGGCCGCCTCTACCTCTTCCAGGCCAAGCCCCCCGAGGGCGAGAAGAGCTGGCGGCTGATCAAGGCCGTGCGTGAGGACATCAGGCCCGAGCACATGGCCACGCTGGAGTTGCAGCGCATCAAGGCGCGCGACGGCCGCGACCTGCCCGTCTGGATCACGAAGCGGCCTGACGCCCAGGGGCCACTGCCCGCGGTCGTCCTCGTGCACGGCCTTGATCAGCCGCCAGCTCTTCTCGCCCTCGGGGGGCTTGGCCTGGAAG
>SEEY01000620.1 GCA_004211235.1 Rubrivivax sp. | reverse complement strand
CTGCTGGGCCTGTCCTACTCGCTGCTGACCGAGAAGCTGCTCTGGTGGGTGGCGATCACGGCCGGCGCCGTGTCCATCGCGACCTATTCGCTGCCGCTGAAGCTGAACATCCTGTGCGCCATTGCGGCGGCCGGCGCGGTGGGCTGGTGGCTGGACAGCCGGAAGGCGCGGCGATGAGTGAAGGCCTCATCTGGATCGCGCTGTTCGGCCTGGGCGCCGTCACGGTGGTGACGCGCGGCTTCTTTATGATCAGCGACCGGCCCTGGCCCATGCCCGACTGGCTGCGCGAGCTGCTGAAGGTGGCGCCTCTCGCCGCGCTGGTGGCCGTCGTCGCGCCGGAGATTTTCATGACCAAGGGTCAGCTCATCACCACCTGGCAGGACGCCCGCTGGCCGGCCGCACTGGCGGCGACCGCCTACTACTTCTGGCGCCCGGGCGTGCTCGGCACCATCCTGGTGGGCATGGCCGTGATGCTGCCTTTGAAGCTCGGCCTCGGCTGGTAACCGCGCCGGAACCGGGGCGAGTCAGAATCCGCCGGTTTCCCTTCAATCGCCTGCCCATCATGAACGTCATCCGCTTCTCCGACCTGATCGCCGCCGGCAAGGTCTCCGGCCAACGCGTGTTCATCCGCGCCGACCTGAACGTGCCGCAGGACGACGACGGCAAGATCACCGAGGACACGCGCATCCGCGCCTCCATCCCGGCCATCGAGGCCGCGCTGAAGGCGGGTGCCGCCGTCATGGTCACGTCGCACCTGGGCCGCCCGACGGAAGGCGAGTTCAAGCCCGAGGATTCGCTCGCGCCGGTGGCCGCGCGCATGGGCGAGCTGATGGGCCGGGAGATCCCGGTCGTCGCCAACTGGGTCGACGGCGTGCAGGTCGCGCCGGGCCAGCTCGTCATGCTGGAGAACTGCCGCCTGAACAAGGGCGAGAAGAAGAACAACGAGGAACTGGCGCGCAAGATGGCCGCGCTGTGCGACATCTTCGTCAACGACGCCTTCGGCACCGCCCACCGCGCCGAGGGCACGACCTACGGCATCGCCCAGTTCGCGCCCATCGCCTGCGCCGGCCCGCTGCTGGCGGCCGAAATCGACGCGATCACCAAGGCGCTGGCCGCGCCCAAGCGCCCGCTGGTGGCCATCGTCGCCGGCTCCAAGGTGTCGACCAAGCTGACCATCCTGAAGGCGCTGTCGGCCAATGTGGACGGCCTGATCGTCGGTGGCGGCATCGCCAACACCTTCATGCTGGCCGCGGGCCTGAAGATCGGCAAGTCGCTGGCCGAGCCCGACCTCGTTGACCAGGCCAAGGCCGTCATCGAGTCCATGAAGGCGCGCGGCGCGGCCGTGCCGATTCCGGTGGACGTCGTCTGCGCCAAGAGCTTCTCGGCGGATGCCCAAGCCACCGTGAAGGCGGCCGATGACGTGGCGGACGACGACCTCATCCTCGACATCGGCCCCAAGACCTCGGCCATCCTGGCCGAACAGCTCAAGGCGGCGGGCACCATCGTCTGGAACGGCCCGGTCGGCGTGTTCGAGTTCGACGCGTTCTCGCACGGCACCGAGGCCATCGCCCGCGCCATTGCCAGCAGCAGCGCCTTCAGCATCGCCGGTGGCGGCGACACGCTGGCGGCCATCGCCAAGTACGGCATCGAAAAGGACGTCGGCTACATCTCCACCGGTGGCGGCGCCTTCCTGGAAGTGCTGGAAGGCAAGACGCTGCCGGCCTTCGAGATCCTCAGCAAGCGCGCCGCAGGCTGATCGACCGTTGTTGTTGAAGCCGGCCGCCTGACGCGGCCGGCGGTCCTTCGCCTTCGGGCGCGCAGTGCTGGACCCATGCTCCTTCCGACAGGAACCGCACGATGAAAACCGCTTTTTTTTGCCTCTTGCTGACAGCGCTGTCCAGCGCCCAGGCGAAGGACCAGCTGACCCTCAATGACAAGGGCTACCTGGCCATGCAGGGCCTGAACGTCACGGCATTCGCCGACATCTACCCCGATGGGCACCAGACCGGCGTCACGGTCATCCAGCACGGCAGCCGGGTGGCCGCCAATGGTGATCTGAGGCTGGAAATCTCACCGGGCCAGTGGTCGCCGGTGCCGGTCGGCGGCAGGCAGGAGGTCGACAAAAAGGCCAACCGCATCACGCAGACGCTCTCCTATCCGGACCCGAGCAAGGACCGCAAGGGCTTCAATCCGATTGCCTATCCGGACCTGAAGTTCACGTACAAGGTCAGCGTCACGCCGCTGCAGGGCAGTCAGTTCAAGGTGACGGTGGACCTGGACAAGCCGCTGCCGGCCGAGTGGATCGGCAAGGTGGGCTTCAACTTCGAGCTGTTCCCCGGCGAGCTGTTCGGCAAGGCCTTCCTGATGGACCAGCGGGCGGGCATCTTCCCGCGGCATCCGGAGGGGCCGATGGTCGAGAAGGCGGGTGAGTTCATCCCCGCGCCGCTGGCCACCGGCCAGCGCCTGACCGTCGCACCCGACAGCGACAAACAGCGGCTGACCATCGAGAACCGTGGCCCCGGCACGCTCGAACTGTGGGACGGCCGCGGCAACCACAACAACGGCTGGTACATCGTGCGCAGCGCCGTGCCGGCGGGCGCGACGACGAATGCCATCGAGTGGGTGATCACGCCCAACGTCATCCCCGGCTGGCGCTCGGAGCCGGTGCTGCAGGTGTCGCAAGTGGGCTATGCGCCCAGCCAGGCCAAGAAGCTGGTCATCGAGCAGGACGCGCTCGACACGCGCGCCGACGAGGTGGCGCTCTACCAGCTGACCGACGGCGGCCGCAGGCTCGTGCGCAAGGGCAGGCCGGCGGCCTGGGGCAAGTTCCTGCG
>SEEY01000619.1 GCA_004211235.1 Rubrivivax sp. | reverse complement strand
GTGTCGTACAGGGTGACGGTGCTGCCAGCTTCCGCTATGCCGCTGACTGTGGGCGTGGTGTCGCTGGTGATGCCGTCCGAGTTCGAGGCGCCACTGTCGCTGCCCGCAGCCAGGACTGGCGCGCCTGGCGCTGCCGGCGCCACGGCGTCGATCGTGATGGACAGCGCGGCCGAGGCGGCGCTGGTATTGCCGGCTGCATCAGTTGCCTTGATCGTCAGGCTGTGTGCGCCGGCTGCCAGCGCACTGCTGTTGATGCTCCAGACGCCGCCGGTGGCGGTTGTCGTGCCCAGAACGGTGGTGCCGTCGGTGTCGTACAGGGTGACGGTGCTGCCGGCTTCGGCGGTGCCATTGACTGTGGGCGTGGTGACGCTGGTGATGCCGTCCGAGTTCGAGGCGCCACTGTCGCTGGCCGCAGCCAGAACAGGGGCGCTTGGCGCTGCCGGCGCCACGGCGTCAATGGTGATGGACAGCGCGGCCGAGGCGGCGCTTGTGTTGCCGGCCGCATCAGTTGCCTTGATCCTCAGGCTGTGCGCACCGGCCGCGAGCGTGCTGCTGGTAATGCTCCAGACGCCGCCGGTGGCGGTTGTCGTGCCCAGCACGGTGGTGCCGTCGGTGTCGTACAGGGTGACGGTGCTGCCGGCTTCCGCTGTGCCGCTGATTGTGGGCGTGGTGTCGCTGGTGATGCCGTCCGAGTTCGAGGCGCCACTGTCGCTGCCCGTAGCCAGGACTGGCCCGCCTGGCGCTGCCGGCGCCACGGCGTCGATGATGACGGACAGCGCGGCCGAGGCGGCGCTGGTGTTGCCGGCTGCATCAGTTGCCTTGACCGCCAGGCTGTGTGCGCCGGCTGCCAGCGCACTGCTGGTGATGCTCCAGACGCCGCCGGTGGCGGTTGTGGTTCCCAGGACGGTGGTGCCGTCGGTGTCGTACAGGGTGACGGTGCTGCCGGCTTCGGCGGTGCCATTGACTGTGGGCGTGGTGACGCTGGTGATGCCGTCCGAGTTCGAGACGCCACTGTCGCTGGCCGCAGCCAGAACAGGGGCGCTTGGCACTGCGGGCGCGGCAGTGTCGATGGTGATGGTGAGCGCGCCACTGGCAATACCCACATTGCCGGCAGCGTCGGTGACGCGGGCTGTGAAGGTCTTCGCGCCATCGGCACCCAGGTCGCCGGCGGTCACGGTCAGGTCGATATAACCGTTGCTGACGTCTGTCGCGCTCACGGTGACGCGCACGGGCGTGGCCAGCGCAGCGCCAGCGAGCAGCAGTTCGGCGCTGTCGCCCACCACGGCGTTGGTGCCGGCAAGGCTCAAGCGCAGCGTGGGATGGGTGAGGTTGGTGAGAAGGTCGGCGTTCGAGACGCCGCTGTCGGAGCTTGACGCCAGCGACATCGCGCTGGTCGGTGCGCCCGGCGCGGTCTTGTCGATGGTGACGGCCAGGGCGGCGCTGAGGGTGCTGCTGAGGTTGCCGGCAGCCGAGGTGACGACCGCAAGCGCGTTGTAGGTGCCATCGGCCAGGCTGCTGGTGGACAGGCCGCTGACGGTCCAGGCGCCATTGCTGACGGTGGCCGTAGCGGTGGCTTCGCCGTTGTCGTAGCTGTTGTTGTTGTTCGCATCGAGGAACACCCGCACGCTGCTGCTGCTGTCGCCGGTGGCGCTGGTGCCCGAGAACGTCAGGCTGGCGGCATTGGTGCGGTTGTCGCTCTGGCTGCTGCCGGTATCGCTGCCAGCGGCCAGGTCGGGCGCGCTGGCGGCCGTCGGTGTGACGTTGACCGTGACCGTACGGGTGGCGCTGGAGGTGCCGTCGCTGACCTGCACTGCAAACGTGTCGGTGCCAGCGTAGCCGGCCGTCGGCGCATAGGTAATGGTGCCGCCCGGGGTGATTTCACTGCTGCCCGAGCTGGCGGTAGCGCTGCTGAAGCTCAGCGTGCCATGCGCCGGTGCGCTGGACTGTGTCCAGCTCAGGGTCTGGCTGCTGTCGCTGTCGCTCGCGTGCAGCACGGACGCGACGTTGATGGGGGTGCTGCTGTTCTGGGACGCAGTGAACGCAGTGTTGGTGCCGACGAAGGTTGGCGCGACGTTGGCCGCTGCCGCAGAGATATTACTCATCTTCATCGACTCGAAGTTGATTTCGGTGCCGAAGCCGCCTTGCTTGCCGACGGTGGCGTTCAGCACCAGGCTGGCCGTGATCGTCACCGAAGCGACGCCGTTGACCGACCACTCGTTGCCGTTATTGACCAGCGTGCTCAGCTTGGTAATCCCGGTGCCCATCGTCGGCGTCGTGCCATTGGCGATCTTGTAGACCGACCCAATGGTGTTGCCGTTGCTATCCTTGAGCAGGACTTCGAGCTGGTCGAAATAGCGCACGTGCAAGCCGCCGGGGTCGGTGACACTCATCGAGAAGTCATTGAAGGTGAAGGTCTTGGCCACTGTCGTGCCTTCGGCCTTGAACACGGCGGTAATGACGGAACCGTCGGAATTGGCATTGCTGTCGTTGGCATACAGCTGGGTGCCGACCTTGAGCAAGAAGCTGCTGACCAGCAGTTTGTCGTTGAGTTTCTTGAAGCCGGCGTTGGCGCCAGTCAGGGCGGCGCTCAGGGTGCCACCAAAGTTGTAGTCGCCGTCGGCCGTGCCGTTGCCGGAAAGGAGCAGGCCGTCATAGTCGGCCATGGCGCGCTCGCCCAAGGCCCTGTCGGCTTCAATGGCGCCGGTTTGTTTTTCCAGCGTCCAATTCCCGCCCAGCGCGGCCGCGCCGGTGGCGTCGGTCGAGGCGGCGACGTCTGCGCCGGTCAGCGCGGCCGCGCTGGGCGGGAATTGGACGCTGGAAAAACAAACCGGCGCCATTG
>SEEY01000618.1 GCA_004211235.1 Rubrivivax sp. | reverse complement strand
CTTCCACTTCATGCGCACCTTGAACCAGGTGCCCGGCACGCGCAGGCCGAGGTGCATGTCATCGGCGAGGAGGGCCCGGCCGCCCACGCCATGTGCCGCGGCGACGGCGAAGTTGTTGCTGCCGATGTCACGCGAATCGCGCAGGCGGCAATCGCTGCAGGCCACCTTCGCGGCGCGCAGCACGTCGGGCAGCGGCCCGGCCGGCAGGGGCACGGGTGCCATGCGGCTGTCGTCCAGCGCCGCCTGCCAGTCGGCGCTGTGCTGGGTCAGGAAGGCATACCAGTCGCTCGGCACGCTGTCGTGCAGCAGCCCGGTGGCGACATCGTCACGGCCTTGAGAGCCCTGCAGGTCGAGGTACATGCCGTAGGCGACGAGCAGCGTGTCGGCCGCCGCCCAGGGCCGGGGCGACTGGCGCAGCAGGAGGTATTCCGGCGGCCGCGCGCCGAGCGAGGACAGGCCGGCGTTGACCCCGGCGACATAGGCGTCCAGCAGCCCGCGCTCGTCGGCTGGCAGCGCGGCGACGCCCGCCTCGGCGCGGTGGCGGAAGCGGTGCAGCCGCCGCGCCTTGTCCAGCGGCAGCGCCTTCGCGCCCACCAGCGCCGACAGCTCGCCGGCCGCGTTGCGGCGCATCAGGTCCATCTGGAAGAAGCGCTCCTGCGCATGCACGAAGCCCAGGGCCCGGGCGACGTCCAGGCGCGTCCCCGCCGTGACGGTGACGTAGCCGCGGGCATCGCGCTGCAGCTCGGTGGGTGCAGCGATGCCGGTGACTGGCCGGTCGCCGTCGAGCTGGGCCAGGCTGGCGCGCATGGTCAGCCACAGCGCCAGCCCGAGCAGCAGGACGAGCAACAGCAGGCCAGCGAGGATGCGCTTGAGCCACCGCATCAGAAGCTGCCCGGGTAGCTGCCCCCGTCGAGCAGGATGTTCTGGCCGGTGAGGTAGCCGGCCTGGGCGCTGCACAGCATCGCGCAGAGGGCGCCGAACTCGGCCGCGGTACCGAAGCGTTGCGCCGGGATGGCGGCGCGGCGCCGGGCCGCCACCTCGTCGACGCTCGCGCCGGACCTGGCGGCGCCGGCTGCCATCGTCTTCTTCAGCCGGTCGGTATCGAAGGCGCCGGGCAGCAGGTTGTTGATGGTCACGTTGGCGCCCGCCAGGCGCGGCTGGCGGGCCACGCCGGCGACGAAGCCGGTCAATCCCGACCGGGCGCCGTTGGACAGGCCCAGCGTGTCGATGGGCGCCTTCACCGCGCCGGAGGTGATGTTGACGATGCGGCCGAAGCCGCGCGCGGCCATCGCGTCGACGGTGGCCTTGATCAGCTCGATGGGCGCGAGCATGTTGGCGTCCAGCGCCGCGATCCACTGCGCGCGGTCCCAGTCGCGGAAATCGCCGGGCGGCGGGCCGCCGGCGTTGTTGACGAGGATGTCGACCTGCGGGCAGGCCGCCAGCGCCGCCGCGCGGCCCTCGGGCGTGGCGATGTCGCCCGCCACGGCACGCACGTCGACGGCCGGGTTCAGCGCCCGCAGCGCCTCGGCCGTGACGAGCAGGTCCGCCTCGCCCCGCGCGGTGATGACGACATGGACGCCCTCGCCCACCAGCGCCTCGGCGCAGCCGCGGCCCAAGCCCTTGCTGGCGGCGCAGACGAGCGCCCAGCGGCCTTTCAATCCCAGATCCATCGCGACCTCCAAAAGCAAATGCGGCTTGCACCAGCAAGCCGCATCATCGCGCGATCAGTGGGCGCGCCGGGCGCCCGGGTCGAAGCCGGTCAGCGTTTGAACTTGCCGTCTTCGCCGACGATGGACACGTCGGTGTACTCCAGGCCGGTGTGGTCCTTGTCGGTGTAGTGCACCTGCAGCGCGCCCAGGTCGATGCGCGCCCCGTCCAGGCTCTTGACGAGGTTGTCGCGGCTGACGTCCTTGCCCGCGCGCTTGAGGGCTTCGACGACGAGCTTGGCTGCCGCAAAGCCTTCGATGTGCGCCGGTGTCAGTTCGTTGCGCCCCGCCGCCTTGGCCAGGCTCAGCGCCTCGCGCACCATCAGGTTGGCGGTCGAGCGCTCATACGGGAACAGCTGCGTGACGATGACGCCGCGGGCATGCTCGCCCAGGCTCTTCACGAAGTCGGCGGAGGCGTTGTTGGACAGCGTGGCCACATGCGCCTTGGAACCGGCGGCACGCAGCGCGGCAACGCCTTCGGCAACCGCGTAACCCGGGCCGATCAGCACGACAGCCTCGATGTCGGCCTTGGCGATGGCCTGCATCGTCGGCGTGAGGTCGGGCCGGTTGCGGTCGAAGCGCAGGTTGGACAGCGCGCGCAGCTTGAGGTCGTCCAGCCCCTTGATCGCGCCCTTGCCGGCGTCGTTGCCGAAGGGATCGTTGACCTGCACGATGGAGATGCGCTTGACGCCGATGCCGACGAGGTACTTGACCGCCCGCTCGGCCTCGCGCTGGTAGCTGGCGCGCAGGTGGAAGACGTAGGGCTGGACCGGCTCGTGCAGGCTGATGGCCCCGGTGGCCGGCGCGAACAGCGGCAGGCGGTTTTCCTTGAGCACCGGCAGCAATGCCTCGGTCGGGCCGGTGCCGCGGCTGAGCATCAGCGCCAGCACACCCTGGCTGGCCAGCAGCTTGGCCTGCGCGACGGCGGTGGCAGGGTCGTACTTGTCGTCCTGGGTGACCAGCTCGATGTTCTGGCCCTTGATGCCGCCCTGCGCATTGACGGAATCGAAGTACAGGCGCGCGCCGTCGGCACTCTCCTGCACGAGGCTCGCCACCGGGCCGGTGAACCCGGCAACCATGCCGATGCGCAGCGCACCCTGCGCCTGTGCGCTTCCCATCGCGATGCAGGCGGCGAACGCCA
>SEEY01000617.1 GCA_004211235.1 Rubrivivax sp. | reverse complement strand
GGGACGGGTGGCGTCATGGGGCGCTTGAACGACAATCCGCGCCCCATGACGCCACCCGTCCCTTCCCGCCAGCGCGTTCTGTCGGGCATGCGCCCAACAGGCGCACTTCACCTCGGCCACTTCCACGGCGCGCTCAAGAACTGGGTGCGGCTGCAGCACAGCCACGACTGCTTCTTCTTCGTCGCCGACTGGCACGCGCTCACCACCCAGCGCCCCAGCGGCGAGACGCTCGCTCACCACGTCTACGAGATGGTCACCGATTGGCTGGCCGCGGGCGTCGACCCCGAGCGCTGCACGCTGTTCCTGCAGAGTCGCATGCCCGAGCACGCGGAGCTGTTCACGCTGCTGGCGATGTGCACGCCGTCGAGCTGGCTGGCGCGCATGCCGAGCTACAAGGACCAGGTCGCCGCCGATCCCGAGCTGGCCAGCTACGGCTTTCTTGGCTACCCGCTGCTGCAGGCGGCCGACATCCTGCTCTACAAGCCGGCCAGCGTGCCGGTGGGTGAAGACCAGGCGGCCCATGTCGAGGTGACGCGCGAGGTGGCGCGGCGCTTCAACCGGCTCTACGCCGCCGGGCAGCCCGTGTTCGTCGAGCCGCAGGCGCTGCTGACCGAGACCGCACGCGTGCCGGGGCTGGACGGCCAGAAGATGAGCAAGAGCCTGGACAACGCCATCGCCATGCGCGACGCGCCCGAGGTCACCGCCGCCAAGATCCGCACGATGCCGACCGACCCGCAGCGCGTGCGCCGCAGCGACCCCGGCGACCCGGCGCGCTGCCCCGTCTGGCCGCTGCACCAGATCTACACGGACCAGGCGACCCGCGCTGCCTGCGACACCGGCTGCCGCACGGCCAGCATCGGCTGCCTTGATTGCAAGCAGCCGCTGATCGAGGCCATCCAGCGCGAGCAGGCGCCCTGGCGCGAGCGCGCGGCCGCGCTGGACCCGCAACAGCTGCGATGGTCGCTTGAACTCGGCACCGAGCGCGCCCGCGCTGTGGCGCGCAAGACGCTGCGCGAGGTGCGCGGCGCGATGGGGCTGGTGGTTTGAGCCGGGACGAACGCAGGGCCGCCCCGAGCCGGCCCGACATCCCCTCGGGGGATCGCCAGGCGTACCCGCATGGCGAGGGGCCGGCGCCCACCATCCATGTCACGGATCTCGAAGCCGCCATCAACTGGTGGCGCGAGCGTTCGCCATCGCCTGACGGCATCGGCGCAGCGCCGGAAGTCCGTGCATTGGCCACGGCCTACGCGCTGCTGGCCTGGCACCGCGCGACCGAACTGGACGTCGCCTCGCTCAGCGACGCGGCGCTGGACGCCTGGCTGGCCTGGTACACGACGACGCCCGACTCGCCCTGCATCGCCATCTGCTCCACGGCCCAGGGCGACGCCGTCTGCAAGGGCTGTGGTCGCACGTTCGACGAGGTGCAGCACTGGCCGGGGATGGACCCTTTCGAGAAGCGCATCGTCTGGCAGCGCATCGCGCAGGAGGGCACGGCGTGGCGCTTCAACCGCTATGCAGAACGTGTCCTGAAGTGACGCGCATCCGCTTCATCGACAGCGTCCGCCGCCTCGTGCCGCAGGCCTGGCCGATCCTCGTCGGCCAGATCGCGGTGCTGATGTTCAGCACGGTCGACACGCTGATGATGGGCCGCGTCGGGCCCGAGGACCTCGCTGCATTCGCGGTCGGCTCGGCGGCCTACGTGACCATCTTCGTCGGCCTGATGGGCGTCGTGCTCGCCGTCGGGCCCATCGCCGGCCGGCAGTTCGGCGCCGAGGATCTGCCCGGCGCCGGGCGCAGTTTCGTGCAGGCCCAGTGGCTGGCGGTGCTGCTGTGCGTGCCGGGTTGCCTGGCGCTGTGGTTCCCGGACCCCTTCATCTGGCTGGCACAGCTGGACGCGGCGCAGGCCGCCAAGGTGCAGGCCTACACACGGCCCGAGGCCATCGCGCTGCCGGCCGCCCTGCTCTTCACGGCCTTCCGCGGCTTCTCGACTTCCGTCAGCCGGCCCAAGGCCGTCATGGCCCTGCAGCTGACCGGCCTCGCGGCCAAGGTGCCGTTGAATGCCCTGCTGGTGTTCGGCTGGGGTCCGCTGCCGGCGATGGGCGTGGCCGGCTGCGGCTGGGCGACGGCCATCGCCATGACGGCGCAGGCGGCGGTGGCACTGGTGCTGCTGCGGCGCGACCCGTTCTACCGGCCCTTCCGCATCGCCCCGCTGTGGCGCTCGCGGCCCGACACAGCGGCCCTGTGCGGCCTGGTGCGCCTGGGCCTGCCGATGGGCGGCTCCATCCTCGTGGAGGTGACCGGCTTCACCTTCATGGCCTTCTTCATCGCGCGGCTGGGCGCGACGCCGGTGGCGGGTCACCAGATCGCGGTCAACCTCGTCGCGATGATGTTCATGATCTCGCTCGCCCTGGCCATGGCCGCCCTCACGCTGGTGGCGCAGCACCTGGGTGCGGGCGAGAAGCGCGAGGCGCGCATCGTCGGGCGCCATGCGATGGTGCTCGGGGCGCTGGTGGCCGCCACGGTGGGCGCCGTCGTGGCGCTGGCGCGGGAACCCATCGTGGCGCTCTACACGTCCAATCCCGAGGCCGCCGCCGCCGCACTGCCGCTGCTGGTGTGGGTGTGGTTCTTCCACCTCGGCGACGCGCTGCAGACGGTGGCCGCGCACGTGCTCCGCGCCTACCAGATCGCGACGTTGCCGATGGTCATCTACGTCATCGCACTCTGGGGGCTGGGCATCGGCGGCGGCTACCTGCTGGCCTTCGGTGCCCACGGCAACGGGGCCGTGGGCTTCTGGCAGGCGGCCACCGCCGGCCTGCTGGCGGCAGCGCTGCTGCTCGGCCTGCTGCTC
>SEEY01000616.1 GCA_004211235.1 Rubrivivax sp. | reverse complement strand
AAGGCGAGCCGCGAGTCCACGTCCTGCACCGCTTTGCCGCCGGCTGCCGCTTCCAATTCCGCCAGCATGCGCGACAGACGCTGCGCCAGCGATTCGGTCGACGCGCGCTCGCGCAGCCGCTCGACGAGCAGTGGAAAGGCCAGCGGCGTCATCCGCGCCGGCTGTCGCAGGTCAAGTTCCTGAGCGGCCATGCGGTCGAGCGTACGGCCGAGGGCCTCCACGTCCAGCTCCGACGACAGCAGCTCCGCCTCCGCCTGGCGCAGCAGCCGGTTCCCGGGGTCGTGCTGCCGGAAGACATCGAAGTACAGCGACGCCGACGCCTGCAGCTGACGCTGACTGCGCGCTTCGCCCGGGTGGCTCTGGAAGATCAACCCGGCGATGCGCGCGATCTGCCGGAAGCGCCGGCGCGACAGTTCGGTCGCATTCAGGCTGGCCAGCACCTCTTCGCGCAGCGTCGCGCGGTCCACCGGTGCCAGCAGCTGGCGCAGTTCGCCGGGCCAGTCGATCTCGGTCGCGCTGAGCAGCTCCAGCCCGTACTCGTTCATGGCCATCGTGAAGGTGGCCGGCCGGTCGCGGCCGGCACGCCAGGCCAGCAAGGAGGCCAGCCCGAGGTGAACGGTGCGTCCGGCGAACGGGTAGAGGAAAAGGTGGTGCCCGTCGCCCGACGTCATCGCTTCCGCCAGCAAACGTTGCCGGCCTGGCAGCCCCGACCACTCGACCTGCAGCCTCAGCAGCGGCGCGACGAAGCGCATCTCCTGGTCGGTGAAGCGGCCCTGCGCCGCTTCGTCGAAGCGCTCGAGCATCGAATCCGACAGCGTGTCAGAAATCGGGAACTGCCCGCCATCCCAGCGCGGCAGCAAGGCCTTGCCGGGCTTGGCGGTGCGCACGTAGGCCGTCAGCCCCTCGGTTCGCACCAGCTCCAGCGCACGGCCGCCCAGCAGGAAAACGTCGCCCGTGCGCAACCTGGCTATGAAGCTCTCTTCCACCGTCGCGATACGGCCGCCGCTGAGGAACTGCACGCTCATCACCGCGTCCGACACGATGGTGCCGATGTTGCTGCGGTGGCGCCGCGCCAGCCGCACGTCGGGCACGCGCCAGACGCCCTCGTCGTCGGGCACGACGCGCTGGAAGTCGGGGTAGGCGCGCAGCGTCTCGCCGCCATGGCGCACGAAGGCCAGCGCCCATTGCCAGGCCTCGTCCGTGAGGCCGTGGTAGCTGGGCGCGGTGCGCACTTCGGGCAGCAGGTCGTCGGGCCGGAAGCCGCCGCCCAGCGCAATGGTGACGAGGTGCTGCACCAGCACGTCCAGCGGCGCGTCCGGCGGGCGGCGCGGCTCGATGCGGCCGGCCTGCACGGCCGCGCGCAAAGCCGACGCCTCGATGATCTCCAGGCTGTGCGTCGGCACCATCGTCACGCGCGAGCGCCGGCCCGGTGCGTGCCCGCTGCGGCCCGCCCGCTGCAGCAGCCGGGCCACGCCCTTGGCCGAGCCGATCTGCAGCACCTGGTCCACCGGCAGGAAGTCCACGCCCAGGTCCAGGCTGGCCGTGCAAACCACGCACTTGAGCTGACCCGCCTTCATCGCCGCCTCGACCCAGCGACGCATGTCGGCATCGACCGAGCCGTGATGCAAGGCAATCAGCCCGGCCCAGTCCGGCCGCGCCTCCAGCATGGCCTGGAACCAGCGCTCGCACTGCGACCGCGTGTTCGTGAACACCAGCGAGCTGGCCGCGGCCTCCACTTGTGCGATGACGGCCGGCAGCATCGACAGCCCCATGTGCCCACCCCAGGCGAAACGTTCGATGCGCTCGGGCAGCAGCGTGTCGATGAGGATCTTCTTGTCCTGCGCGCCGCGCACCAGTACCGCGTTCGGCGCCAGCGTGTCGCGCGCTTCGTCCAGGTTGGCCAGCGTGGCGGACAGGCCCCAGGTCATCAGCGCCGGATTCCAGCGCCGCAGTCGCGCCAGCGCGAGCTGCAGCTGCACGCCGCGCTTGCTGCCCAGCAGCTCATGCCATTCGTCGACGACGACGAGGCGCACGCGCTTCAGCACGTCCGGCGCGTCCGCGCGCGACAGCATCAGGCTCAGCGACTCCGGTGTCGTCACCAGCGCGGTGGGCCAGCGGCGTTGTTGCGACGCACGTTCACCGCTCGACGTGTCACCGGTGCGGGCCGCCAGCGTCCAGTGCGGCGCGAGGGCGCTGGCGGCGTCCTGCAGCGCCAGCAGCGTGTCGTGGCTGAGCGCTCGCATCGGCGTCACCCACAGCACCGTCAGCGGTGCCTCGGTGCCCGCAAGGGCCTGCAGTGCGCCCAGCCAGACGGCCAGCGTCTTGCCCGAGCCGGTGGTCGCATGCAGCAGGCCCGAGTGGCCGCCGGCCATTTCCTTCCAGACCTCGCGCTGAAAGGGAAAGGCCTTCCAGCCGCGGCCGGCCAGCCAGTCAATCGTCGGCGACTTCGGCGCCATCCACATCCCCCACCGGCCCGATCTCCATCAGCTCGCGCAATGTGTCCAGGGTGTCGGCCTCATGCAGCGGCTTGTCGTCACGGATGCGCAGCATGCGCGGAAAGCGCACGGCGATGCCGCTCTTGTGCCGCGTGCTCGCCTGGATGCCCTCGAAGCCCAGCTCGAACACCATGCTGGGCCGCACGCGCCGCACCGGGCCGAACTTCTCCACGGTGGTCTTTCGGATCACGCGGTCCACGCCCTTGATCTCCTCGTCGGTCAGCCCGGAGTAGGCCTTCGCGAATGGCACGAGCATCAGCTCGCCGCCCGGCCCGTCCAACGCCGCTTCCGCCTCCGCCGCATCGCGCGGCGCGCGGTTCCAGACGGCGAAGCTGTAGTCGGTGTAGAGGTTGGCGCG
>SEEY01000615.1 GCA_004211235.1 Rubrivivax sp. | reverse complement strand
CCTTCGTCCAGTAGTCCGCCCAGGCCTGCTTCGACGACGCCAGCGTGCTGGCGACCGTCTCGTTAGCAACGGGGTGTTCGGCGTCGGCAAAGGCGGCGGTGAAGGCCAGCGTGTCGCCGCTCGTGGCGCGCAGCCGGAAGTCGTGTGGCGAGGCGAGCTGCGGCGTGGAGGCGCTGACCAGCTCGGCCGGCGTGGACCAACGCAGCTCGGTGTCGTAGCGCGTGCCGTCCGCCTCGCGGGCGATGCGGGCGTGGCTCGGCGCCAGCAGCGTCAACGTGCTGCGGTGTCGCTCGGGCTGCTCCCAGATGAAAGGCGGCTTGTGCGCAATCGAGGTGCGGTAGGCGTAGGGAAAGCGCAGCCGCACCTGCAGCTCGCCGCTGGCAATCAGCGTCGAGCGCGCCTGCACGGCCAGCACGGCAGCGCTGCCGTGCGCGGCTGTCGTCACTTCCAGCGGCTGGCCGCGCACAAGCAGGCGGCTGGTGACGATGCCGGTCCACAGGTCCAGCGTCTGCTGGACGCCGGCGATGTCCTCGGTGCGCAGCGGCTCGCCATGCAGCGTGAACTGGAACTGGCCCAGCGGCATGGGCTGCGGGTTCTCGCGGTAGTAGCGGCCGGCAGGGGTGTTCTGCTGTGTCGGGTACAGGATCTGCCGACCGAAGAAGGGCGCGGGCGCGAGCGTGTCTTCGAAGCGCAGGTTCTCGGGGTTCGGAAAACTGTGCCAACTCCAGCTGTTGCGCGTCTCCAGCGGCAGGCCGTTGTCGTAGTAGATGCGCTCCAGCGTCTGCAGGCCTGTCGCGTCCACGGTCACTGCGAAGTCGCCGTTACCGACGGTGAGGGCGGACTCGGGGTTGACGCCGCTGTTGCGCACCGCGTGTCGGGCGACGACGGCGGCGCGGTCGATGACGGTGGTGGGCTGGGCCTGCAGGGCCGGGGCCGTTGCAAGCAGCAGCAGGGGCAGCAGAAGGCGGGCAAGCATGCGGCACTGTCGCCGAAATCGCTGCCACCCGCCGCGCAAGCGCGTGACCGCTTCAGTCCCTGACCAGGATGGGGGCCTCGTCGGGCGTCGGCGGTTCGATGCGCTCGACGAACTGCATGAAGGCCTGCTCGTCGATGTGCAAGGCGTCCGCCAAGGCCAGGCTGTTCCGGCGCTCGACACGCTCCCAGGCAAGCGCCGGTGAGCAGTTGAAGGTGTACAGCAGGGGCGAAGCGCCGGCAGCACGCACGCGCGCTCGCGCTGCATCGCGCTCAAGGCGCGTCCAGAAGCCGAAATCAAGCACGACGTCGCTTCCGGCCGCGACGATGCGAGTCAGGGTCGTCCACAGCATGTCGTGTATCGGCTCGCGCACGGTCTCGATCTGAGCGGTGGTGGGCCGGGCGCCGAACAGTCGAACGACCCACTCGTCATGATTCAGGTGGACGCCGCGCCGGTCCGCGGCGAGCCGCTGCGCGAACCGGGTCTTGCCGCACCCCGGAAGCCCGTGGAGCAGGTGAATCGTAGCGACCATTCAGGGCCGTCCCGCGATCCAGTTCTCGATCAACAGGCCAGGCACCCTTTCGAACTCCCCGATGTTGTTGGTGACCAGCGTCAGCCCTTCGCTGCGCGCATGGGCCGCGATGTGCAGGTCGTTGACACCGATGGGGCGGCCCGCCTTCTCAAGTACCGAGCGAATGGCGCCGTAGTGCTGAGACGCCTTGGCGGTGTAGGGCAACACCTCGATCAGGCTGGCGAACTCCTCCACCACCGCGAGGTTCTGCGCGACCTTGGCGCTCTTCTCGGCGCCATGAAAAAGCTCACTGAGCGTGATGGTGGAGATGGCCATGCGGCCGGCGTTCTCGTTGAACAGGCCCATCACCTCGACCGGACGCCGCTTGATGACGTAGATGACGATGTTGGTGTCGAGCAGGTACTTGAGCATGCTCTTGCCGCGTCAGAAAGCTTCGCGCTCGGGCTGCTCCTGCGTGGCCCGCTCGGCGATGAAATCCTCGGACGCCCGCGGCCCGTTGAGGAAGAACTCGTCCCAGGTGTGACCCACCGGCGAAATGATGCGGTCGACGCCGCGGGCGCGCACCTGCACCTTCTTGACGCCCTCCGGGAGGCGTACGTCCGCGGGCAGGCGCACGGCCTGGGACCTGTTGTTCGTGAAGACGGTGGTGATGCTCATGACAATCTCCCGCGTGGGATATGCCACAAGTATATCCAGCTGACTCAGCCGTCGTTGAACAGCGCATCCGCCAGGAACAGCCCCGGCTCGACCGTCATGCTGAACAGGCTGCCGGAGAGCGGCCGGGCCATCAGGTCGGCGGTGCTGAGGCCGGCGCGGGCGGTCGTCACGGTGAGCTGGTCGCCGGCCGGGCCGCCGAAGGCGGGGCAGGTGGTGTTGCTGACGGGCACCGTGTATCGCGCCAGCGCGCGGCCGTCGGGTGCGTAGCGGGCGAGCGTGCCAGCACCCCATTCGGCGTTCCACAGGCAGCCCTTGGCGTCGATGGTGGAGCCGTCGGGGTAGCCGTCGTCGGCCTCCTTCTTGACGAACAGGCGCGGCTCGCTCACGCGGGCGGCGGCCGAGTCGTAGTCGCAGACCATGATGCGCCGCTGCGTCGTGTCGCAGTAGTACATGCGCCGGCCGTCGAGGCTGAAGCAGATGCTGTTGGCGATGGCGACGCCGTCAAGCGGCAGGCGGCGCAGGCCGTGGGCCAGCGTGTACTGGTAGAAGCCGCCGATGGGCTGGCGCGGCTCGGGCTCGTACAGCGTGCCGAAGACGAAGGCGCCGCTGCGGTCGCAGCGGCCGTCGTTGGCGCGGTTGGTGGGCAGGTTGGCCTCCAGCGGCGCCAGGGTCTCGGGCTCGGCGGTGACGCAGC
>SEEY01000614.1 GCA_004211235.1 Rubrivivax sp. | reverse complement strand
CGTCTGGACCCTCGAGTAGCCCGCCCGGCCGCCTCACCGAATCTCATCGAACCCGTTTTTGCCCGCCCTACCCCCCTCGTACCGGCGGGCTTTTTTTATGCCAAGGGAACCAGCATGCGCCACGATCCAACCTTGCCCGGCATGCCAGGCGCGAACGCCGCCGCGGTGGCGCTGTCGCTGGCGGTGCTCGCCGTCCTGATCGGCTGGCTGTCGCTGCGTCCCCATGCGGTCCCGGCGGCAGCGCCTGCATCCGGCTTCGTGGCGGCACGCGCGCTGGCCCACGTGAATGCGCTGGCGCAGGCGCCGCGGCCGGCCGGCAGCCGCGCCAACGCCGCCGCGCGCGACTACATCGCGGCCCAGGTGCGCGCCCTGGGCCTGGAACCCGCGATCCAGACCGAGACCGTGCAGACGACGGCGGAGGGCCCGATGCGCACCGTACGCGTGACGCTGGCGACGGTGCACAACATCGTAGTACGCAAGCCGGGCCGCGCATCCGCAAGCCATGCCGCGGCCGCCGGCAACGCCGGGGCGATCATGGCCACCGCCCACTACGATTCCGGTGCAGGCACGCTGGGCGCGGCCGACGGCGCCATGTCCGCCGCGGCGCTGCTGGAAGCGCTGCGCGTGCTGCAGGCCGGACCGCCGCTCGACAACGACGTGCTGTTGGTGTTCACCGACGCCGACAGCGGCGAAGCGCTCGGCACGCGCGGCTTCATGGCTTCGCACCCGTGGGCACGCCGCGTACGCCTGCTGCTGCGCTTCGATAATCCGGGCAACCGCGGGCCGCTGGCGCTGGTGGATGCCGCGCACGCGGACGGCATCGCGCTGGCCGCCTTTGCGCGCGCCGCGCCGGCGCCCCAGGGCACGTCGTTCATGGCCGCGCTGTATGCCGCCATCCGGCCGCGCAATACCGATGGCCTGCTGCATGCAAGCGGCGCTGCCGTGCTGCAGTTCGCGACCGCCGGCGGCACCCTCGGACGCGGCGCCGTCCACGACATCCCGCAGCGCCTGTCCGGCGCCAGCCTGCAGCACGAGGGCGACACCATGCTGGCCCTGCTGCGCGAGGCCGGCAACAATCCGCTGCCGGCACCGGGCGCACGCGGCCAGGTGTTCTTTGCCGTGCCCGGCCTGGGCATCGTGCATTACCCGTATGCGCTGGTCTGGCCCTTGAGCGTGCTGGCGTGCGTGTTCACGGTGGCTGCGTGCCGCAGCGCCATGCGCCGCGCCCGCGTCGCCGGCACCGACATCATCCACGCCGGCTTCAACTTCCTGTTCATGGGCGCCCTGGTCACCTTCATCGTCCACCTCGGCCACGGCGCGCTGCCGGGCCTGGATTGGCGCTGGGACGCCGCCGTAATGGCCGACGACGAAGGCATCCGCTGGCAGGTACTGGCCTTTGCCCTGCTGCTGGCAGCCGGCTTCATCGTGGTGCAGCGCAGGCTGCAGGCCCGGCTCGGCGCCCTGTGCATGCTGCTGGGCGTACTCTGCGTCGCCACGCTGGCGCTGGTGGCCGTGAGCTGGGGCGCGCCCGGCGCCAGCTACCTGCTGGCGTGGCCGCTGCTGGCGGCGCAGGGCGCCTTGCTGATGCTGCTGTCGAAGCGCTTTGCCGGCCACACGATTGCGCTGCCGGCGCTGGCGGCGCTGCCGGCCGCGGTGCTGATCGTGCCGGCCCTGCGCGACAGCCTGGCGCTGGTGTCGCCCACCTGGCTGGTACTGCCGGCGGCGCTGGCCTTCACCCTGCTCGGCCTGTGCGGCCTGCTGCTGCACGAGGCCGGCGCGCGCCTGGTCGTGCGTCCGCTGCTGCTGGCCGCCGCGGCATCGGTCGTCCTCGCCTACCTGGCCACGCCGCGGGTGCCGGCGATGCCGGCGCCGAACCAGCTGGTGTATTTCAAGGACACGCCGAGCTGGCGCGCGTTCTGGCTGTATCCGCCGGTGCCGCTCGATCCCTGGACCCGCAGCGTGTTCCCGAACACCTTGCACCCCTACCAGCTGCCCTACCTGTTCGGCCCCGGCGGCAAGCCGGTCTGGTATGCGGCGGCACCGCGCAACGACGCCATCGCCTATCCGTACCTGGTCGTCGACAAGCTCGAATGGCGCGGCGACACCAAGCATGTGGAATTCCTGCTGCGCTCGAACAACCGCGCGCCGCATGTCTCGCTGCGCATCGATGGCGCCGGGCCGAAGCAGGCCAGCCTGAATGGCCGCGTGCTGACCGGCACCCCCTACCGCGGCTGGCGCATCGACCTGTACGGCATGGAAGACCAGGACCTGCGCTTCGCCTTTGATTTCTACGGCGATCCCGCATTCACCATCTTCGTCCAGGAGTACCTGCCGGGCGTGCCGGAGCGCGACCTGCCGCCGCGTCCCGCCGGCATGCGCCCGGCGCTGCTGCCCCTCACCGGCACCACGATATCGGCCGACGTCCTGCGCATCGAATGAATTTTATGGGGAGACGATGCAATACAATGCATGCGCCTTTCACTCATTCACGCGTCAGGATGCCATGCACAAGATCGTTCGCACCGCCGTCGCCGCCAGCCTTGCGCTGGCTTTTGCCGCCCACGCAGCTGGCGCGGCCGCCCAGCCAGCCGGCACCGTCCAGGAGGCGCCGCTGCGCGCCCACCTGGCCACCCTGTCGTCCGATGCCTTCGAAGGCCGCGGCACCGGCCAGCGCGGCGGCGAACTGACCGTCGTCTACCTCGAGAACCAGGCGCTGGCCGCCGGCCTGCAGCCGGCCAACGGCAACAGCTACCGCCAGAGCGTCAGGATCGCCGGCGTCAAGGCGCAGCCGCAGGACAGCTCGGTGGCCTTGACTGCAGGCGGCAAGCCGCTGCCGCTCGCCTTCGCCAGGGACTGGGT
>SEEY01000613.1 GCA_004211235.1 Rubrivivax sp. | reverse complement strand
GCTTGAGGTGGATCTTGCGTGCCTCGACGGCGTTGCCGGCGATGGCCAGGCGGCAGAGCTCGGCCATCTCGCGCGGCGCGACGTTGGCGGTCACGCTGACGTTGCCATGGCCGCCGAGCAGCATCAGCGCGATGGCGGTGCCGTCGTCGCCCGAGTAAATGTGGAAGCCCTCGGGCGCGTGCTTGATGAGGTAGGCGGCGCGTTCGATGTTGCCGGTGGCCTCCTTGATGCCGAAGACACCGGGCAGCGACGCGCAGCGCAGGGTGGTCTCGGGCAGCAGATCGGCGACGGTCCGGCCCGGCACGTTGTAGAGCATCATGGGGATGTCCACGGCCTCGGCGATCGCCTTGAAGTGCTGGTAGATGCCTTCCTGCGACGGCTTGTTGTAGTAAGGCACGACGGACAGCGTGCAGTCCGCGCCGACTTCCTTGGCGTAGCGGCTCAGCTCGATGGCCTCTGCGGTGGAGTTGGCGCCGGTGCCGGCCAGCACCGGGATGCGCCCCTTAGCGTGCTCGACCGCGACACGGATGATTTCGCGGTTTTCCTCCATGCTGACCGTGGGCGATTCGCCCGTGGTGCCGACGACGCCGACGCAGGCGGTGCCGGATTCGACATGCCAGTCGATCAGGCGGCGCAGGGCGGGGTAGTCGATGCTGCCGTCCTCGTTCATGGGCGTGACGAGGGCGACGATGCTGCCGAGGATGGGCTTCATGGTGGAAATGTCTTGAGGAATGGGGCGATTTTAGGCCGGCCGGACAGCGGCAACGCGCTGCACGAAGCGCGGGTTGACGCCGGCTTCGAACAGGTCTTCGTAAGCCACGATGCGCCAGTCGTCGCAGACGCGCAGCAGTTCACCGCGCTGCAACAGGAAGTCGGGGCGAGCCGGACGGCCGATGTCCTGCTGGCCGTCGGCAAAGGTTTCCCAGATCAGCCAGCCGCCCGGCTTGACCGCGGCGCGGATGGCGTCGAACAGCGGGCGCCAGAGGTAGTTGCAGACGACGACAAGGTCGAACTGCTGCTGCGCCAGGGGCCAGGGGGCGCTTTCGATGTCGGCGGTGATGATCGTTGCGATGCCTTGCAGGGGCGCCGTGGCGGCCGTGTCGCGGTCCACGCCGGTGACCTGCCAGCCGGCCTCGACCAGCCAGCGCAGGTTGCGCCCGGAGCCGCAGGCCACGTCCAGTGCGGAACCCGGCTCAGAAGGCGCAAAGCGCTGCAGCCAGCCGGACGGCATCATCCGAAGCAGGACCAGATCTGCTCGCTGAGCTGGATCATGACGGCGGGATGGCGATAGGCCGCCACCGTCGCCGCCAGCGCCGCTACGGCAAGCGCCGGCCAGATCCAGCGGCGCGGCTTCATGCCGGCTGCACCCGCGCGATCGCCGTCTCGCGCACCGGCAGATTCGCGAACATCGCCATGACGCCCAGCGCGATGGCGATCCACCAGACGACGTCGTAGCTGCCCGTCGCGTCGTAGAGCTTGCCGCCCAGCCAGACGCCCAGGAAGCTGCCCACCTGATGGCTCAGGAAGACGAAGCCGCCGAGCATGGACAGGTGCTGGGCGCCGAAGATCTGCGCAACGACCGCGTTGGTCGGCGGCACGGTCGACAGCCACAGGAAGCCGATGACCGCGGCGAAGGCATAGACGCTGATCGGCGTCAGCGGCACGGAAATGAAGATGGCGATGGTGACCGCACGCAGTCCGTAGATGCCGGACAGCAGGTGGTGCTTGGCGAAGCGCTGGCCGAGCATGCCGGCGGTGTAGGTGCCGAAGATGTTGAACAGGCCGATCAACATCAGCGCGCCGGTGGACACCTCGATGCCGAGGCCGTGGTCTTTCAGATAGCTGGGCAGGTGCACGCCGATGAAGACGACCTGGAAACCGCACACGAAGTAACCCAGCATCAGCAACTGGAAGCTGCGGTAGCCGAAGGCCTCGCGCAGCGCCTGGGCAATGCTTTGGTGGGCGCCGCTGAACGCAACCACGTTTCGCTCGCGCACACCGAGCGCCAGCGGCACGATCAGCAGCGCCGCGCCTGCCAGCAGATACAGCGCGCCCTGCCAGCCGACGTGGCTGATCAGCCAGGTCTCGATGGGAATCATGACGAACTGGCCGAAGGAGCCCGCCGCCGCGGCGACGCCGAAAGCCCAGGAGCGCTTTTCGGGCGACACGGTGCGGCCGAGCACGCCGTAGATGACGGCGTAGGTGGAGCCCGACTGTGCAATGCCGATCAGCACGCCGGCGCCGAGCGTGAACGTCACCGGGTGGCTGGTCAGGGCCATCAGCACCAGGCCCAGCGCATAGGCCACACCACCGCCGATCAGCACCTTCCAGGCGCCGAAGCGGTCGGCCAGCATGCCGGCAACGGGCCCGGCGGCACCCCAGGCGAGGTTCTGGATCGCCAGCGCGAAGGAGAAGGTCTCCCGCGTCCAGCCGCGCTCCGTGATGATGGGCTGCAGCCAGAAGCCGAAGCCGTGGCGGATGCCCATCGACAGCGTGACGATCATGGCGCCGCAGAGCAGCACCTGCTGGACGGACAGGCCGGGGGCGGCGGTGCGGGCGGTGTTCATCAGGCGAACTTTAGTCAGCGTGGCTTGGCCTTGCTTGCAGACTTGGATTGCGCCTTGGACGGGGCCTTGACCGATGGCTTTGCCGCCGTCTTGCCGGCCGTCTTGCCCTTGCCGGTCGCCTTCTTCTTGCCTGCCGCCTTCCGCGCCGGCGGCTCGGCGGTGGAGGCGCTGGCCTGTGAACTGGAGGCCGCGACGTCGGCCAGGCGCGTCAGCAGCCGGCCCTGCTTGACGCGCAGCATGGGCTTGTCCACCTGCGTCAGGTCGGCGATGGGGTCGCCGCCCAGCACCAGGCCCA
>SEEY01000612.1 GCA_004211235.1 Rubrivivax sp. | reverse complement strand
CTCCTGCAGGCTGGTGATCGCACGCACGATGGCCTTGGACGAAGCCTCGACCTGGCCCGCCAGTGCCTTGACGGCTTCGGCAACGACGGCAAAGCCGCGGCCTGCGTCACCCGCATGCTTGGCTTCGACGGCGGCGTTGAAGGCGACGAGCCGGGTCTGCAACGAGATCTTGGTGATCTCGGCGGCCGCCTCGGAGACCTGGTTCAACGTGGCCGCCATGCCGACGACCTCTTCACCGACCACGCCCAGGGCACCTCGAGCACGCTGCACGGCGGCCGCACTCTGGGCCGTGGCGGCGGCGATGGCCGCCTGGGCCTGGCCGATCTGGTCAAGCTGCTGGGCCAGCGCCTGCATGGCCTGCCCCTGCGCCTGCACGACGCGCTGTGTATCTTCCAGCACGCCGCGCACCTCGGCGGCATCCTTGCCGACATTGGAGATGGAGCGCGCCAGGCGCTTGACCACGTTCAGCGCCGCACTGTCTTCGCGCCTTGCCGGCTCTTCGTGTGACACAGCGTCCGACGACGCCGCCTTGAACCACTTCAGCATTGCGCTGTCCCTCGTTCCCTTGCGATGGGACCCCTACCAGTCACGATCCCTACCAGTCGCGCAGCTTAACGCGCAACCTTGCAATGGACTGGCTGTGCAGTTGACAGACGCGCGACTCCGTGACCTTGAGCACGGCCGCAATCTCCTTGAGATTCATGTCGTGCTCGTAGTACATGCTCATCACGAACTGCTCGCGCTCGGGCAGGTTCTTGATGGCGGCCACCAGCGCCTCGCGCATGCGGTGGTCCTGCAATTGCGCGACGGGATTGGCGTTGTCGTCGGCGACGTGGCGGTCGAGGTAGTCGTTGTCGCCGTCGTCACCGGACATGTCCTCCAGATAGACGAGCTGCGTGCCGCGCACCTTGCCGAGCAGGTCCTGGTACTCGGCCAGCGGCAGGCCCATCTCGGCGGCGATCTCGTCCTCGCGGGGCGCGCGGCCGAGCTTTTGCTCCACCTTGTGCACGGCGGACTCGATCTCCCGCTGCTGGCGGCGCGTGCCGCGGCTCATCCAGTCACCGCCGCGCAGCTCGTCGAGCATGGCGCCGCGGATGCGCTGGGTGGCGAAGGTCTCGAACTGCACGCCCTGCTCGGCGTCGAAACGCGACAACGCATCCGTCAGCCCGATGAGGCCGACCTGGATCAGGTCGTCCAGCTCCACGTTGGCCGGCAGCTTGGCGATCATCTGATGCGCCAGGCGTCGGACCAACGGGCTGTACTGCTTGATCAGCGTGTTGTTGTCGAGGCGGCCTTTGGGCGTGTACATCAAGGTGTGCTCCCGGCGGAGATCAGTGCGCTGCGATCATGGGTGAAGACGCCGTGCGCGCCGGGCGCAGCGGGGTCGCGTCGGAGGCGGCGTCGAGCGCGGCCCCCGGGGGCGCGGCGAGCAGCAGCTCGCGGGCCAGATGGCGCAGCTCGGGCGTGAGCGGCATGTGTTGGGACGCGCGCGGGTCGAGGCAGGCCCAATCGCGCAACACCGCGCCGAGGAAGCCGTCGGCGCAGGAATGCAGCTGTTGCGCGATGCGGGTGGCCACGCGCAACTGGGGGTGGCAGGCCATCAACAGACTGTAGACCATCAGCCCCGCGCGTTGCGTGAGCCATTTCATGCCGGCATAGGCTTCGGTGACGCTCGCGGGCTCGGTGTCGGCCAGCAGCAGCGGGCGCACCTCGCGCATGGCGACGATGCGAGCCAGCTCGGCGGCCGGCGCATGCAGCAGGATGACATCGGCCTGCGGTGCGGCCGCGGCCACGGCGTCCAGAAAGGCGGCCGCAGAGCCGTTGGCATTGATGTAGCGCAGCGGCAGGCCGCGGGCGGCCAGGTACGACACCTTGGGCGACAGGCGCTCGATGCAGTTGGACAGGTCCACGTGCGCCAGCTCCGACGGCTGGGGCGAATGCTCGCCGGCGTCGACCACCAGCGTCTGCAGGTTCAACTCGGCAAAGGCTGCGCACAGGCCTTCGAGCAGCACGCCGGCACCCATCACGCGCGGGTTGCTGACGACCGGCACGAAGCGAATCTTCGAGGCCGCGAACAGCCGGCGCAGGCCGAAGGCCTGGTCTTCAAGCATCGTGGTCATCAGTGGATCGCCCGCAGGCCGGCGTCGGTCAGCGGACCGCCGGCGAAGATGAGGTTGACATCGGTGTTGTCCATGCGCCAGGCGCCGGACGCCGCGCCCTTGAGCGCGCGCTGAACGAGGGCCGTGCTGGGCAGGCGATGCCAGTCTTCCGGCACGCGCTGGCCGTTGGCGACACCGAGCACCTTGAGCTTGTGGCGGATCAGCGTGTCCAGCGCCGGGGCCAGCTTGACGGCTTCGTCGAGCTTGCTGAGCACGACGCCTTCGCAGGCCGCGCCTTTCCAGGCCGAGACGACGTCCTCGATGGTCTCGCCCTGCTGCGCCGCGTTGATGACGAGCAGCTTCTTGATGCTGGGGTGGGCCAACATCTCCAGCAGCTCCTGCGTGCGGCTGTCGCGCTGGGCCATGCCGGCGGTGTCGATCAGCACAAGCTTCTTGCTGGAGAGCAGGTCGAGCAGGTCGTCCAGCGACGCGCGGTCATGCGCGGTGTGCACCGGCACGCCGAGGATGCGACCGTAGGCGCGCAACTGCTCATGGGCGCCGATGCGGTAGGCGTCCAGCGTGATCAGGCCGAGCTGGCCCGCGCCGTACTTGGTGGCGAAGTGGGCGGCCAGCTTGGCGGTCGTCGTCGTCTTGCCGACGCCGGTGGAGCCGATCAGCGCGAACACGCCGCCGCGGTCTTCGATGGCCGGGGCGGCCTCGTCGGTCTGCAGGTTGCGCGACAGCACGTGGGCGGCCCAGGCGGT
>SEEY01000611.1 GCA_004211235.1 Rubrivivax sp. | reverse complement strand
GTCCGGGACGGCATGCGGCCAGCGTCGCGCCGCTGCGACGCCGCGGCCCCGCGCACGGCCAGGGCCTGCAGAACTCCCTCCGTAGAATCCCGCGTTTTGCCCCACCCCAAGAAAGCCCCGGCCATGACTGCATCGACCGCCTCCCCCACCAAGAACGCGCAGCAGATGGCCAACGCCATCCGCGCCCTCGCGATGGACGCGGTGCAGGCGGCCAACTCCGGCCACCCCGGCGCGCCCATGGGCATGGCGGACATCGCCGTGGCGCTGTGGGGCCGCCATCTGCAGCACAACCCGGCCAACCCGCTGTGGGCCAACCGCGACCGCTTCGTGCTGTCAAACGGCCACGGCTCGATGCTGATCTACGCGCTGCTGCACCTGACGGGCTATGAGCTGCCGATCGACGAGCTGCGCAACTTCCGCCAGATGCACAGCAAGACGCCGGGCCATCCGGAAGTGGGCATCACGCCGGGCATCGAGACGACCACCGGCCCGCTCGGCCAAGGCGTGACCAACGCGGTCGGCCTGGCGCTGGCCGAGAAGCTGCTGGCGCGTGATTTCAATCGCGACGGCCACACCATCGTCGACCACCACACCTACGCCTTCCTCGGCGACGGCTGCCTGATGGAAGGCATCAGCCACGAGGCCGCATCGCTGGCCGGCGCCTGGAAGCTGAACAAGCTGATCGCCGTCTACGACGACAACGGCATCAGCATCGACGGCCAGGTCGCGCCCTGGTTCGCCGATGACACCGCCAGGCGCTTCCAGGCCTATGGCTGGCACGTCATCGGCCCGGTGGACGGGCATGACGTCGACGCGCTCGACGAGGCCATCGGCAAGGCGCGCAAGAGCGCTGACAAGCCGACGCTCGTGATCGCCAAGACCGCCATCGGCAAGGGCTCGCCCAACCGCGCCAACACCAGCAAGGCGCACGGTGAGCCGCTTGGTGCCGAAGAAATCAAGCTGACCCGCGAGGCGCTGGGCTGGACGCACGAGCCCTTCGACCTGCCGGCCGAGGTCTACGCCGCCTGGGATGCCAAGGCCAGCGGCGAGAAGCTGGAAGCCGCCTGGGACGAGCGCTTCGACGCTTACGCCAAGGCCCACCCCGAGCTGGCCGCGGAGTTCCAGCGCCGCATGGCGGGCGTGCTGCCCGCCGACTTCGCACAGATCGCCGTGGACGCCGTCGTCAAGGCCCATGCCGAGGCCCAGACCGTCGCCAGCCGCAAGGCCAGCCAGCTGGCGCTGGAAGCCTTCACGCTCAAGCTGCCTGAACTGCTCGGCGGCAGCGCCGACCTGACCGGCTCCAACCTCACCAACACCAGCAGCACGCCCAATCTGCGCTTCGACGACAAGGGCCAGCCCAACAACGGCCGTCACATCAACTACGGCGTTCGCGAGTTCGGCATGGCGGCCATCATGAACGGCGTCGCCCTGCACGGCGGCTTCATTCCCTACGGCGGCACCTTCCTCACCTTCAGCGACTACAGCCGCAACGCCATCCGCATGGCCGCGCTGATGAAGGCGCGCGTCATCCACGTGATGACGCACGACTCCATCGGCCTGGGCGAAGACGGCCCGACGCACCAGTCCATCGAGCATGTCGCCAGCCTGCGCCTGATCCCCGGCCTGGACGTCTGGCGCCCGGCCGACACGACCGAGACGGTCGTCGCCTGGACCATGGCCATCGGCAACGCGCAACGCCCGAGCCTGCTGGCCCTCTCCCGCCAGAACCTGGCCTACTCGCCCAAGACCAACGTCGACGAGATCGCCAAGGGCGCCTACGTGCTGTTCGACCCGGTCAGCCCCAAGGGCAACAGCAAGGCCGAGGCCGTCATCATCGCCACCGGCTCCGAAGTGCAGCTGGCCATGGCCGCCAAGGCGCTGCTGGCCGACGAAGGCATCAAGGTGCGGGTCGTCTCGATGCCGTCCACCAACGTCTTCGACCGTCAGGACAAGGACTACAAGAAGAGCGTGCTACCCAAGGGCCTGCCGCGCGTGGCCGTCGAGATGGGCGTGAGCGACTTCTGGTGGAAGTACGGCGTGGACGCCGTCGTCGGCATCGACACCTTCGGCGAATCGGCCCCGGCCGGCGTGCTGTTCAAGCACTTCGGCTTCACGCCGGAGAACGTCGCGGCAACCGTGAAGGCGGTGCTGAAGAAGAAGTGAAAGCGGCGGGAATCGCTCTGGCATCGCCCTGAAACCGCCCTGAAACCCCCCATTCCGCGGATCGGCCAGAATCGGCGCCCCGCGCGGCTTTTTAATCCCCTGGAGACTCTCCCATGACCATCAAGATCGGCATCAACGGCTTTGGCCGCATCGGACGCATGGTGTTCCGTGCCGCTGTCGCGAACTTCAAGGACATCGAGGTCGTCGCGATCAACGACCTGCTGGAGCCCGACTACCTGGCCTACATGCTCAAGTACGACAGCGTGCACGGCAAGTTCGAGGGTGACGTCTCCGTGGACGGCACGACGCTGGTGGTGAACGGCAAGCCGATCCGCCTGACCGCCATCAAGGACCCGACCGAGCTGAAGTGGGCCGAGGCCGGCGCCGACATCGTCATCGAAGCCACGGGCATCTTCCTGGACAAGGCCGGCGGCGAGAAGCACCTGGCCGCGGGCGCGAAGAAGGTCATCTTCTCGGCACCGTCCAAGGACGAGACGCCGATGTTCGTCTTCGGTGTGAACCACACCAAGTACGCCGGCGAAGCCATCATCTCCAACGCCTCCTGCACGACCAACTGCCTGGCCCCGCTGGCCAAGGTGCTGAACGACAAGTGGGGCATCAAGCGCGGCCTGATGACCACCGTGCACGCCGCCACCGCCACGCAGAAGACCGTGGACGGCCCGAGCAACAAGGACTGGCGCGG
>SEEY01000610.1 GCA_004211235.1 Rubrivivax sp. | reverse complement strand
ACCCTGGGCGGTGTGATGACGAAGATGATCAAGAAGAACACGACCATCCCCACCAAGTTCAGCCAGACCTTCTCAACCGCCGACGACAACCAGCCGGCCGTGACGATCAAGGTCTACCAGGGCGAGCGTGAGCTGGCGCAAGCCAACAAGTCGCTGGGCGAGTTCAACCTCGAAGGCATCCCGCCGGCACCGCGCGGCACGCCGCAGATCGAGGTCAGCTTCGACATCGACGCCAACGGCATCCTGCACGTCGGTGCCAAGGACAAGGGCACCGGCAAGGAAAACAAAATCACCATCAAGGCGAACTCGGGCCTGAGCGAGGCCGAGATCGAGAAGATGGTGAAGGACGCCGAAGCCAACGCGGCCGATGACAAGAAGAAGGTCGAACTCGTGCAGGCCCGCAACCAGGCCGACGGCATGGTGCACAGCGTGCGCAAGTCGCTGAGCGAGCATGGCGACAAGTTGGAAGCAGCCGAGAAAGACGCCATCGAAGCCGCCGCGAAGGACCTGGAAGAAGCCATCAAGGGCGACGACCAGGCCGCCATCGAGGCCAAGACCGAAGCGCTGATGACGTCGAGCCAGAAGCTGGGCGAGAAGATCTACGCCGACCAGCAAGGCGCGCAGGCCGCGGCGGCTGCTGCCGGCGCGGGTGCGGGTGAGCAACCGCAGGCCGCCGCGCAGGGCGACGCCAAGCGCCCGGCCGACGACAACGTCGTGGATGCCGAGTTCAAGGAAGTCAAGGACGGCAAGTAATCCTTCGACGACCGCGGCCCGGACGCGTCACCACGCCTCCGGGCCTTTGCTGCTTTAAGAGACGAGCATGGCTTCCAAGCGCGATTACTACGAAATCCTCGGCGTCGCCAAGAACGCGACCGAGGATGACATCAAGAAGGCCTACCGCAAGCTGGCCATGAAGCACCACCCCGACCGCAACCAGGGCGACGGGGCGAAGAAGTCCGAGGAACAGTTCAAGGAGGCCAAGGAGGCCTACGAGATGCTGTCCGACGCGCAGAAGCGCGCGGCCTATGACCAGTACGGCCATGCCGGCGTGGACCCGAACATGGGCGGCGGGCGCGGCGGCCCGGGCGCGGAAGGCTTCGGCGGCTTTGCCGAGGCCTTCGGCGACATCTTTGGCGACATCTTCAGCGGCCAGGGCGGCCAGCGGCGGGGCGCCGGCGGCGGCCAGCAGGTCTACCGCGGCAGCGACCTGAGCTACGCCATGGAGATCTCGCTCGAGGAAGCGGCGCGCGGCAAGGAAACGCAGATCCGCATTCCGAGCTGGGAAGGCTGCGAGACCTGCGGCGGCAGCGGCGCCAAGCCCGGCACCAGCGCCAAGACCTGCGGGTCATGTGGTGGCTCGGGCACGGTGCACATGCGCCAGGGCTTCTTCAGCATCCAGCAGACCTGCCCGCACTGCCACGGCAGCGGCAAGATCATTCCCGACCCCTGCACGACCTGCAACGGCCAGGGCAAGGTCAAGAAGCAGAAGACGCTGGAGGTCAAGATCCCGGCCGGCATCAACGAGGGCATGCGCATCCGCTCGGCGGGCAATGGCGAGCCGGGCGTGAACGGCGGCCCGGCGGGCGATCTCTACATCGAGATCCGCATCAAGCAGCACGACATCTTCGAGCGCGACGGCGCCGACCTGCATTGCACGATGCCGGTCTCGCTGGTCACCGCGGCGCTCGGCGGCACGATCGAAGTGCCGACGCTGGGCGGCAAGGCCGAGATCGAGCTGCCCGAGGGCACCCAGCACGGCAAGACCTTCCGGCTGCGCGGCAAGGGCATCAAGGGCGTGCGCTCCAGCTACCCGGGCGACCTCTATTGCCACATCGCCGTCGAGACGCCGGTCAAGCTCACGGAGCATCAGAAGAAGCTGTTCAAGGAGCTGGACGAATCGCTCAAGAAGGGCGGCGAGAAGCACTCGCCGAACGCCAAGAGCTGGACGGATCGCGTCAAGGACCTGTTCAAGTAGGCGGCCTTCCACCGGCACGGCCGCGGCTTCCGGCAGGGAGCCGCGGCTTTTTCATGTGGGCAGCGTTGCGTAACATGAAAAGTCCATGGGTCGTAAGTCACGGTTTGCAACACCAGGGCGCGTAAACGAGCTCACTGCGGCGGCTTGGGAAACCTAAAGTCCGCGAACCGTCATCTGCCTGACTCATAACTGATGCCCTCGTCGCGCGCTGCGCTCACATCACACTCCCGCTTGGCGGGAATGGAGGCCGCGTGTTTCTGATGGACGACGCCATCCAGACGGCGACGGCGCTGATCATCGACAGCAACGCCAACTCCCGCAGCCTGATGTGCGCCCAGCTGCGCGACCTCGGCGTCGGCACCGTGCGGCAGACGCCCCGGGTCAAGGATGCGCGAGTGATGCTTGAACATCACAGCTTTGACATCGTGCTGTGCGACTACCACTTCGACAGCAGCGACACATCGGGCCAGGATCTGCTGGACGAGTTGCGCCGCGAGGGGCTGCTGCCCTACTCCACCGTCTTCGTGATGGTGACCAGCGAAGCCACCTACGCCAGGGTCGCCGAGGCCGCGGAGGCCGCGCTCGACGCCTACCTCATCAAGCCCTACACCAGCGCCAACCTGGCCGAACGGCTGGCCAGCGCCCGCCAGCGCAAGCGCACGCTGAAGGACATCTTCGAGGCCATCGAGAACCAGGACTTCGAAACCGCCGCCAACCTCTGCCTCGCGCGCTTCGAAGCCAAGGGAAGGTACTGGCTGTACGCCGCGCGCATCGGCGCCGAACTGCTGCTGCGGCTGAAGCGCTTCGAGGACGCCAAGATCCTTTACGAAGCCATCATCGCCGCCGAGCCGGGCCCAGGGCACCGTCTTGGCGGCGATGATGGCTTCGTAAAGG